>NZ_BOQD01000130.1 GCF_018332515.1 Bacillus hominis
CAGAGCCGTTGCCACCAGAACCACTGCCGTCAGAACCACTGCCGCCAGAACCGTTGCCGCCAGAGCCGCTACCGTCAGAACCACTGCCGCCAGAACCGTTGCCGTCAGAACCACTATCGTCCTGAGAACCATTGTTTCCTGGAGGTTTATTATTATCTTTTGAATTACCTTCTGCTAAATTATCGCTATTTTGTACAATAGCGTTTGTTATTGGATGGAAGTTTTCAGTTGCAGCATTACCAATATTTAAGCCGCTAAAAAAAGATAAAGAAAGTGTTGATGCTAAAATGAAGATTTTTGTCATTGTTTTCCTCCTGAATAAAAAGATATTGTTCCATCTAAAATACATCCCTTTGTAATATTTCATAGGAAAAAGAGTTTTATGCAAAAAAAACTATATATAGAAAAAGGTGGTGTATTTCTAAAGGGAGAAAAGAGTTAATGTAAATTCACTACAAATAGTAGAGTGATGGAGAATTTTTTACACTCATAACAGTAGAGGAAGTGGCAACGGATGAAAGAATATATTGCATTTGATATTGGTGGTACGCAAATTAAATATGGAATTGTTTCAGAAATAGGGGCAGTACTAATGCATAAAAAGGTCCCAACAGAAATTTACTTGGGCGGGGAACAAATTGTTCAAAAGCTTATATATTTATCAAAAAAGTTAATGACTGAACATACTATTTCCGGAATTGGTATTAGTACAGCGGGAATTGTTGATATTGATAAAGGAGTTATAACGGGAGGTGTGGATCACATTCCGCGTTATGCTAATATTTCTATTGTTGAGAGATTACAAGAAGTATTAAAAGTCCCTGTATCTATTGAAAATGATGTTAATTGTGCAGCCTTAGGTGAGAAATGGAAAGGTACTGGGAGGGGAGAAAGTGATTTTATTATGCTCACGCTTGGAACGGGCATTGGTGGAGCAATTGTTATAAATGGGGAGTTATACCGTGGATATTCGTTTGGCGCTGGGGAATGGGGGAATATGTTAATAGAAGGGAAAAGTTTTGAGGAGGTTGCCTCAATTTCGGGATTAATTCATCTTGTACGAAAATATAAAGGTGAAGAGGAGTGGGATGGTAAAACAATTTTTGAATTATATGATAAGGGTGATAGCGGTGTTACTCAAGCTGTGAAGATTTTCTTTAAACATTTAGCGATTGGAATTAGTAACCTTGCTTATATTTTTAATCCGAAAATGATTATTATTGGTGGGGGAATTACTGAAAGAGGAGATGATTTCTTAAATGAAGTGAAGGAAGAGATAGGAACATACTTAAATCAAGAGATTTATAGTAATTGTGAGATTAAACTTGCGCAAAGCGGCAATTGTGCAGGAATGATTGGTTCTATTTGCCACTTATTACATCAGTATAAATAAATATAGTATCTGTTTTCATATAATTGAGAATTTATCCTTTTTCTCATTAGATAAATAATGCTACAATATAAGAGGAGAATACAATGTTTTTCGATTTGGAAAATGCTTTGTAGAAAGGAAGAAACTTCATGCCTATTATTTTAGAAAAAGGACAAAAGATTGATTTAACGAAAGGACAACCGAGAGTAGCGAAACTGCAGGTTGGCTTAGGCTGGGATCCAATTGGGCAATCAGGTGGGTTTCTGTCTTCTTTATTCGGAAGTAAACCAAGTGTAGATTGTGATGCATCTGTTGTTATGTTAGAAGGAGAGCGTTTTTTAAACAAAAATGATCTAGTTTACTTCGGCAACAAACTTTCTACTTGTGGTAGTATCATTCATTCAGGAGATAATTTAACAGGTGAAGGTGCTGGTGACGACGAAACAATTTTCGTAGAATTACATAAAGTTCCGAGCCGTATTAATCGTTTAGTATTCGTTGTAAATATCTATGACTGTGTAAATCGTCGTCAAGATTTTGGGATGATTCGCAATGCATATATTCGTATTCAAAACCCACAAACAGGTGAAGAATTAGCGCGTTATAACTTGTCAGATAATTACGCTGGCAAAACGACTTTAATTGCAGGGGAAATGTATCGAGACGGAAACGAATGGAAGTTTTCAGCAGTTGGAGAAGGAACACAAGATAAAAACTTAAGTGAGATTGTATCACGTTACCAATAAGATAAACCAAGGAGGAATCGTATATGGCATCAATTTCATTGAAAAAAGGACAAAAGGTAGACTTAACAAAAACAAATCCAGGTCTTTCAAAAGTTCTTGTAGGACTTGGTTGGGATACGAATCGTTATGACGGACAAAACGATTTCGATTTAGATGTTAGTATCTTCTTAGTAGGTGCTAACGGTAAAGTTTCAGGAGCAGAGGATTTCGTCTTCTATAATAATCCAAAAGGTGCGAATGGTGCTGTAGAGCATTTAGGAGATAACCGTACAGGTGAAGGTGAAGGCGACGATGAAACAATTAAAATAGACTTGAAAAATGTTCCTGCTCACATTGAGCGTATTTGTTTCACAATTACAATTTATGATGGAGAAGGCCGTAGCCAAAACTTCGGACAAGTTTCTAACTCTTTCGTACGCATTATGGATGAAGAAAAGAATGCAGAATTAATTCGTTACGACTTAGGAGAAGATTTCTCTATTGAAACAGCTGTAGTAGTAAGCGAACTATACCGTCACGCAGGTGAATGGAAATTCAATGCAATCGGAAGTGGATTCCAAGGTGGATTAGGTTCTCTATGTAATAACTTTGGTTTAGATGTAGAGTAATAGCTTTATATATCCATCTGTGAAACGCATATTTACTGATGGATATATTTTTGAAATTAAAATATAGAGGTGAATATATATGGTTATTCAATTGCAAAAAGGACAGAAAATAGATTTAGCTAAAACAAGCCCAGGTTTATCAAGAGCAGTAATTGGTCTTGGATGGGATATTAAATCTTATGATGGTGGATCTGATTTTGATTTGGATGCATCTGCCTTTTTATTAGATGCGAACGGGAAATGTACGAAGGAAACTGATTTTATTTTCTATAATAATTTACAGTCTCCTTGTGAATCAGTTTTACATACAGGAGATAACCGTACAGGTGCAGGTGACGGTGATGATGAGCAACTTGTTGTCGATTTGAAAAAGGTTCCAGCAGATGTTCATAAAATTGCTATTACAGTTACAATTTATGATGGAGAAGGCCGTAATCAAAACTTTGGACAGGTTGCAAATGCATTCGTTCGTTTAGCAAATGAAGAAACAAACGAAGAAGTTCTTCGTTTTGATTTAGGGGAAGATTTCTCCATTGAAACAGCAGTTGTCTTTTGTGAATTATATCGTCATAATGGACAGTGGAAGTTTAGTGCAGTAGGAAGTGGATTCCAAGGTGGATTAGGTGCGCTTGTAAGAGCGTATGGCTTGGATGCATAAAAAGGGAAACGGCATTCGTTTCCTTTTTTTGACCTTTCTATAAATCTAGCAAAGAATAGGGGATAAAGGTAAGATGAGTATTTTGCAAGGAATCCTTGATACGTATGCTCAGTTTTTTGACTTGGACATGTGGATTAAAGTGTTACAAGATCCAGTATCTTGGGGGTTAATAGGTACACTTGTTGTACTTGAAGGGTTATTATCTGCTGATAATGCACTTGTGTTAGCGGTAATGGTAAAACATCTTCCAGAAGAAAAACGAAAAAAAGCATTGTTTTATGGACTTATTGGAGCTTATGTATTCCGATTTATTGCAATTGGAATCGGAATGTTCTTAATTAAATTATGGTGGGTAAAAGTGGTAGGTGCACTTTACTTAGCTTGGCTTTCAATTAAATATTTCATTGATAAACGAAAAGGTAATGCAGAAGAAGAGGAAGCTCATGGTATGAACCAAAATAGTATTCTCTTCAGAATGTTTGGTGTCTTCTGGGGAACGGTTGCGATGGTTGAATTAATGGATATCGCATTCTCTGTAGATAGCGTACTTGCTGCATTTGGTGTATCGAATGAAGTTTGGATTCTACTATTAGGCGGAATGCTCGGTATTTTAATGATGCGTGGTATCGCTGGCGTATTCTTAAAATTGTTAGAGCGTATTCCAGAACTTGAAACGACAGCATATATTTTAATCTTAATTATTGCGGCAAAAATGCTGTTATCTGTCATTCATATTGAAATAAGTCATACGCTGTTCTTTATTATTTTAGTTGTAGCGTTTGGAGTAACATTTATACTTCACTACATGAAGAATTCTGGACAAGCTAAAGAAGAAGTTGCAGCTACTAAAAATAATCATAAATAATTGAAATGGGTTTGCTCGTTATACGAGCGCCCATTTTTTATAACTAAAAATAGTTTATAATAGAAGAGAGACTTTATAAAAAACGTAAATGTTTTTGGAGGTGAACTGTTGTGTTTGCACGTTTTACACTTCAACCATGTGCATTAAAAGATGAATCAGACTTAAAGCAATTTGAAGCGCTTCTAGAAAAACGCCCACAATATGAACTGACAGAGAATGAGATGAAATTTAGTTATATAGCAACTCGTATTCTTGGTGTTCCAAATGATGTAGATGAATATTTTAATGAGCTATTTGATTATAGTGAAGCAAAAGGGATCGAGGTTTTGCATGAACAAAATTTAAATAAGGTGATTGATCCCGAAAAACTGCGCCATATTCAAGAAGTTTTTGCATTACATCAAGAAGCACCGAATGGACTTACAGTGAATAGACTTGTAGCACATTTGTCTGGAAAACAACTATTACCGCAAGTAGACAATCCTGATTTACAGCATTATATACATACGACGTTTATTTCTGTATTAAAATTATATGAGAAACAACATAATCAATCTTTAAAGACAGAAGGCTTCCGTCGTTTCTTAATCGATATGATTAAATTAAGCGAAAATTACGTAGCGAAATGGTTCTCTACGATTAATTATAAGAAACAAATGCCGCGTATCGTTTGGTACGGTGATGCAACGGAGAGTCGTATATATTTCTTATACTTTCTTATTATGCTCGGCTGCGATGTGCTTTATTATCACCCAGAAGGAAAAGATGGATTTGAGAGTGTAGATGAGGAAGGAAAGACCTTTGTCGTATCTCATTCGGGACGTATTTCATTGGAACCATTTCCTGATCGGCGTCGTGAACGCGTTGCAACAGTAGCTTATCAAGCTTCAAAAGAAATCGAGCAAGTACTTCACCACGATAATTCATTATTATACAAACCGTGGCAATTCCGTTCGTATACACCTGTAGCCCGTACGCTCAAAACGACGTACGATGAACTCTTTTTAATTACGAAAGAAAAGGCATTTGTACGTCCAACATTCTTTGTTGAAAATAAGCATATTTATATTCCTTCTTTATTTGCAAAAATATCAGGTGTTTCAAAAAATGATAAAGAATATTTTCAGCGATTAAAGGCTGTTACATCATTTGATAACAGTTTATTAATTAATACATTCCCGTTTACGAAAGAACAAAAAGCGAATTTCCAATATCATTATCGAGATGCATTGGACCGCGGGGGGAAGTTACATCCGGATTTAATTATGAACAGCCATTGGTGGCCACATAAGCGTTTACCAGAAGGATTACAACATGGTATTGCAGAAGCAATCATCCATACGTGTGAAAGTGAAATGTGTAAACCAATTGCGAAAGAGGCGAAACAAGATGTAGCACTGTATGTTTTCGCACAACTCTCTCAAATACCACCGAACATTTTAGAGCAGCTTGAGAAATTTGATTATTCGCAAGAAGTACCGAAAATTGTTATATTTAATAATGAGAAGAGCGGAGAATTAAGTCGTTCTGATGCTGTGTTATTACTATTTTTAAATCAAATTGGAGTAGATGTATTCCACTTTAATCCAACGGGGAGAAACGATATTGAACCGTATATTGAATCAGGAGCATTTGATTCACATTGGCTTGAAGAAGTTAATTTCGATCTTGAATTTCATGGTTCATCAGCCTATAAAAATTTATCACAAACAATAAAAGGACTATTTCGTCCATTTTTATAAGGAAAGGGAGAATATCATATGAATAACCCAGTCGTACTAGATTCGAAAACAGAATTGAATGAGCAAACCGCACAAGATGTTCGCTTGCAACTTAGACAAGATGCTGAAGTACAACGTATTTATAATGCAGTAGACATTAAAGACCAATTAGAATTAATCGAGCTTGGAAAAGAGCCTTCTATGGAGATTTCACGTTTCGCTGATCAAATTTTACATACAATGTCTTTATCGAAAATAGAAGATTCTGGTGAATTATTAAAACAGCTTGGTAAAATTATGGACAGATTTGATAGTAAAGACTTTGCGGAAGAGAAAAGTGGTTTCTTCTCACGTATGTTCAAAAAAGCAGATAAAATGATTGAACAAATCTTTAGTAAGTATCAGACGATGGGTCGCGAGATGGATAAAGTATACGTAGAAATTACGAAGTATCAAGATGAAATGAAAAAATCAATTGGTACGTTAGATGGTTTATATGAGCAAAACTTAAAGTATTATTTAGACTTAGAAAAATACGTAGTAGCAGGGGAAATGTTATTAGAACGTTTAAATACAGAGTTAGTTCCGATGTACGAAGAGCGCATACGTAATAATGATCAGTTAGCAGGTATTGAATTAGAATCGCTTAAAAACTCTGTTGAAATTTTAGAACAACGTATTGATGATTTAGAAAAAGCACGTATGGTTGCTCTACTTACAGCACCACAAATCCGTATGATTCAACGCGGTAACAATAAATTAATCGGTAAAATCAATACAGCATTTATTACAACGATTCCTATCTTTAAAAATGGTATCATTCAAGCGGTAAATGCGAAACGTCAAAAGCTTGTTGCGGACTCTATGGCTGAACTTGATCGCCGTACAAATGAATTACTTAAGAAAAATGCACAAAATATTGCAACTCAAAGTGTGGAAGTAGCGAGGATATCAGGTTCTTCTAGTATTAAGATGGAAACACTTGAGGAAACTTGGAACATTATTTCAAGAGGTATGCAAGAAACGCAACAAATTGAAGAGCAAAATAAACGTGAGCGTGAAGAAAGCCGTAAGCGTATGGCTACATTAACAGAGAACATAAAAAAAGAATTACAAGGATAAAGTGAAACTTTAATCAGTGGGGGTTTTGTTCATCCCCACTGATTATTAGTTGAACCAATCGGGCGTTTACGGGCAGCCCGACTCCCACCTAACTTCTTTGCTCCAGTCGAATTTTGAGGTGGGAGTTTTACTGCCCGCAAATAGCGGGATAAATGAAAAGGCAATGAGGAATATTCCTCATTGCCTTTTATTTTCTCTTAAATAATTTAATAATTTCATTCACAACAAGCGGAATGATACTTAATAAGAGAACGAATCCCCAATCTCGCATTGTTAATGCATGCACACCAAATATATTGGCAAGAGGAGGAATGGAGATAATACAAACTTGCATAAGAACACCGATAAGAAGTGAGAAGACTAAATATTTATTTGTAAATATCCCAATTGAAAAAATTGATTTCGTTCTTGAACGTAAGTTAAATGAATGAACGAGCTGAGAAAAACTAAGAACGACAAATGCCATCGTTTGAGCGTGTAATAGAGCGTCTTCATCAATTTGCTCTGGGAAGAGAGGAAATAAATTTGTATCTCCTGTATAGAGCTTTGCTCCAACGATAAAGGCTGTTAAAGTAAGAAGTCCAATTACAACCCCATTGAAAATAAGAAAAGGAACGCTGCCGCTAAATAAGCTTTCTTTCGCATGACGTGGTTTTTCCTTCATTACATCTGGATCTTCAGGATCAACACCGAGTGATAACGCAGGCAGTGTATCTGTAATTAAATTTACCCACAAAATGTGAATAGGTCGTAGTGGTGTTGCCCAGCCGAGTAAAATAGCTAAAAATAAAGTGATAATTTCTCCAAAGTTACAAGAAAGTAGGAAGAGAATAGACTTTTTAATATTACGGTAAATATTTCTACCCTCTTCAACAGCTTTCACGATAGATGAGAAGTTATCATCTGTTAAAACTACATCAGCTGCGCCTTTTGCGACATCTGTTCCTGTAATTCCCATTGCTACTCCAACATCTGCTTGCTTTAAAGAAGGAGCATCATTTACACCGTCACCAGTCATAGAAACGATATTCCCTTTGGCACGTAAAGCTTTTACAATCTTCACTTTATGTTCTGGAGAGACCCTAGCAAAGACATTTAAGTGATTAATTTTATTTGCTAGTTCTGTATCTGAAATGTTATCTAATTCAGTTCCAATCATAATTTCAGATTTTTCTTCAGCAATACCAAGTTCTTTGGCAATTGCAAAGGCGGTATCCTTATGATCACCAGTAATCATAACTGTGCGAATACCAGCTTTTTTACATTCTGTAATTGAATCTTTTACTTCTGTGCGTGGTGGATCAATCATACCGACAAGACCGATAAAGATGAGGTTTTCTTCGAGATGAGTTATATCCACATCGTTTAAATCGTATCGTTTATATGCGAATGAAAGTACTCTTAAGGCTTCTTGCGACATTGACTCGGCAGCTTCTAATATTTGATTTTTATCAGAATCTGTTAAGACCTCAATTTTATTATTTATAAAGATATGGGTACAGTGAGGTAAAAGTTTATCAATAGCACCTTTAGTCATGCTATAGTAGCTTTCGTCGTACGTATGTACAGTTGACATCATTTTACGATCAGACTCGAAAGGCAATTCGTTAACACGTTCATGTGTATTTTCTAAATGATCTTTTTGAATGTTAAAAGAGCTTCCGGCAACAAGAAGGGCAATTTCTGTAGGATCCCCTGTTTGTGAGTCGGCACTGTAAGAGGCATCGTTGCATAAAACCATATTTTCTAATAATAGACGGTGTACATCATTATTTACATTTAAATTTTCTAGCTGGTCGTATGTGTGATCACTATAAAAGTGAGTAACGGTCATTTTATTTTGAGTTAATGTACCTGTTTTATCTGAACAAATAATTGTGACAGAACCGAGAGCTTCAACAGCTGGTAGTTTACGAATGATAACGTTTTGTTTAATCATACGCTGAACACCGATTGCAAGAACGATGGAAACGATAGCTGGTAAGCCTTCTGGAATGGCTGCAACAGCTAAACTAATTGCAGTCATAAACATTTCCAAAGTATCTCTTCCTTGTAAAAAACCGATGAGAAACATAATGACGCAAATAGCTACAGCGACAAATCCTAAATATTTTCCTACTTGTGCTAAGCTTTTTTGAAGTGGTGTCATATCATCTTCAGCTTCATGTAAAAGAGTTGCGATTTTCCCAATTTGTGATTTCATTCCAGTTTCAACAGCGACACCGACGCCGCGCCCGTATGTTACTAGTGTTGACATAAAGGCCATGTTTTTTTGATCGCCTAGTGGTACTTGCTCATCACTTTGCATGGAAGGGTGATAGATTGCATCTTTATCGACAGGGACAGATTCACCAGTTAGAGCAGATTCTTCAACTTTTAAATTCGCAGTTTCAATGAGCCGTAAATCACATGGTATATATCGCCCGGCATCAAGCATAACGATATCACCTGGAACAACGTGCTCAGATGGAATCTCTTTTAGTTCACCATCTCGTTTTACTATAGCTTTAGGTGTTACCATCTTTTTCAATGCTTCTAAAGCTTGTTCTGCTTTAGACTCTTGGATTACGCCGATAACAGCATTTAAAATTACAACGAGTGCAATAATACTTGCATCGGCCCATTCGCCTACAAAGGCGGAAATAAGGGCAGCTATAATAAGGACGTATACGAGGACGTCATTAATTTGGGCGAAAATACGTTGCCACAAAGTACGTTTTTGTTTTGTAGCTAATTCATTAGGGCCATATTGCTTTAAACGTTCATTTACGATTTCATCGGTTAAACCGTACTGTGCATTTGTTTCTAAATCGATTAATGTTTGATCTTTCGTCTTACTGTACCAATTGCTCATAAGTCAGCACCTCCAGTAAAAACAGTTAGCAATGGTAGTGTTGCTATTATTTGTGAGTAGTATGTATGGAGAAAAAATCTAAGATGAGGTTCTACTTTCATTGTACAGTATTTTATGGAAGTAGGAGGAAGAGAGAAAAGTTGTCATGAATTTGTTGAAATTAAAAAGAGCCTCGAATACGTGAGGCTCTTTGTTATTTTTTAATTAATGTACCTAATTCCTCAGTAATAGCTTGCATTTCACTAATACTGAATGTGTCACGTTTCATAACGTGCTCATAAATGTCACGTAAGTCCTCGTACATTTCTTCATTAAAACTAGCAGCTCTCATTGCTCCAGCATTAACCATGCGTAATTTTTCTTTAATAGCTTCTACCATATATTCAACGTTTGCTTCTGATTTTACGGATAAATCCACCGAAGTGTCCCCCTTTAAAATAACATAAGGTTATCTTAACATTTTTTTATCATTTTCGTTAATGAAACTTTTCAATCCTATTAAATTAGTAGGGATTTCCTTTATAATTAATAATTGGTTGTTTATACTATATAAGTATATGGTAAGAAATGCACCAAGAAGGGGAGAAACAAAAATATGGTTCAAGTATTGTTTGTTTGTCTTGGGAACATTTGCCGTTCTCCGATGGCAGAAGCGATTTTTCGAAATCTTGTCGTAAAAGAGGGACTCGAAGAGAAAATTGTCATTGATTCTGCAGGAACTGGAGATTGGCATATTGGTCATCCGCCACATAAAGGGACACAAAAAATTTTAAAAGAAAATGCAGTCACTTTTAAAGGAATTAAAGCAAGGCAAGTAGAAAAAGAAGACTTAACAAAGTTTGATTATATTATTGCCATGGACAACAAGAATATAGCGGATTTAAAAAGTTTTGGTAAAACTGGAGGCTATATTGGTAGACTGTCCGATTTTGTTCCAGACGGTGGCTGGGCAGACGTTCCTGACCCTTACTATACAGGGAACTTCCAAGAAGTGTATGACCTTGTAACAGAAGGGTGTGTAAAGCTATTAGCTTTCATTCGAAATGAACAAGGAATATGAGGAAGCTTAGAAAGTAATACTTTCTAATATAAGAAATGAAAGGGTGAAGGAATATGGCAAAGAAAAATAATATTGCTCGAAACATTGCGATTGGTGTAGCTGCAGGGGTAGCTGTATCTATGTTAAAGAAAGAAAACCGTGAAAAAGTAAAAAATACGGCAGAAAAAGCAAAAACAAAGATGATTGAAATTGGTGAAAATGCGAAGATAAAAGAAAAAGTGCAAACTGTTACAGATAAAGGACGCGAACTTGCTGATTTCAATGTAGTGAAAGCGAAAGTAGCAGAAATTAAAAAATTGACGCCGTCTGTTGTAGAAACGTTAAAAGAAACGAAAGAAATTTTTAGTAAGAAAAAAATTGTGCCAGTAGAAAAGCCGGAAACGATTGAAATTCAAGCTGTATCTCCAAAGGTAGATGAGCTTAAAGCAGAAGAAGAGCCAGTGGTAGCTGAAGATGGTGGTATGAAAGAAGCGCGTGAATTATTTATGAAAGACTCAAATGCAGAGGAAAAAAAAACTGAAGCATACATTGAGCTAAAGCAAAATAAAGAAGAGAAGAAAAGCGTCTAAAAAATATGAGAAAATTTCTAGAAAAAGCAAAAAGACATCGTACTTTTTCGTTTGGGAAAGATTTATATGACCGGACGATGCGCGATGATGTAGCGGGCTTATCAGCACAGCTCGCTTATTTCTTCTTGCTTGCGATTTTCCCTGGGCTTGTTTTCTTAATTACGCTTCTTGGCTTTATTGACCTTCAAACAGAAAGTGTGCTCAATTTATTAGAACCGTATGTACCAGAAGATGCGATGAAATTAATTGAAGTAAACGTAGATAAAGTTGTAAACGAACAAAATGGTGGTTTATTATCATTCGGTTTACTATCGATGTTATGGTTTGCTTCAAACGGGGTGAATGCGGTTATGAACGCTTTTAACCGCGCGTATGATGTAACAGAAACCCGTTCCTTTATTAAAACAAGAGTTTTATCTATCGTGTTCACGTTAGCGATAATTTTTATGATTGTGTTTGCACTAATCGTCCCAGTATTTGGACAAGTGATTGGGGCAGCCGTGTTTAAAGCAATTGGTTTATCGGATAGTTTTTCTTATGTTTGGAGTATTGCGCGTTTAGTAGCAAGTTTCTTTGTCTTGTTCGCTTTGTTTAGCTTTTTATATACGTTTGCGCCTGATCGAAAATTAAAGAGGAGAGAAGTGATATCGGGGGCAATATTTGCTACTGTAGGATGGATTGTGGTATCGTACTCATTTGCTTATTATGTAGATAAATTTGGAAATTACGCTAATACATATGGTGGTCTCGGTGGTATCATTATTTTAATGTTATGGTTTTACTTAACCGCGTGGGTAATTTTACTTGGCGGTGAAATTAATGGTTTACTCCATCATTATAGAACGGCTGACAATAATTCCCGTAATGAATAATGAGCTCTTGTTCCATAATAAAAGGGACAGGGGGGATATTTCATGAGTAATAATAAAAAGAACCACAATAATAAAAGCAACAATAAACAAAAGAGTAGTTCGCATCCAAAGCATAAAACGAGCAGCAGTGCGAACGGTCATAATAGCTACCATTAAAAAAACGGGTCCTTCATCAGGGACCCGTTATTTATTTCCTTTTAATAATCGTAAGCCATTCAAAATTACAAGAATGGTACTTCCTTCATGTCCAATAACACCGAAGGGAAGAGCTAAAAACTGTAAAAAGTTTGAACAAATCAGCATTGCAATGACAGCTAAAGAAAAGGTAACGTTTTGCTTCACAATGCGATTCATTCGTTTTGATAAACGAATTGCTTGGGAAAGTCGAGATAGTTCATTTTTCATAAGGACAACGTCTGCAGTCTCTAACGCTACGTCTGTTCCTTCACCCATTGCAACACCAATGCTAGCGGTAGCAAGTGCAGGTGCATCGTTTATACCATCTCCAACCATGGCAACTATACCGTACTTTTCTTTTAACTGTTTTATCGTTTCAACTTTCGTTTCTGGCAGACATGATGCATAATACTCTTTTATATTACTTTCAGCAGCAATTGCTTTTGCGGTTTCTTCATTATCACCGGTAATCATGATAGCTGTTACGCCAATACTTTGTAAATCGCGAATAGCAGCTATTGTTTCTTGGCGAAGTGTATCTTTTAAAGCAATAAGTCCAAGAATACCACCTTCATCACTAATATAAACGACAGTTTTACCCTCTTTTTCAAGTGAGGTAGAAATGCCATTATGAAATGTCTTTGTTTCTTCACCTATAAAATCAGCCTTGCCAATTTTATAAGCTTTGTTTTCTAATATTCCTTTTAGTCCAAAACCAGTTACATCTTCAACATTTTCTGGTTTTTTTAATGTAATGTCATAAGCATGTTTTGCATATTTAACAATTGCTTCTGCTAAAGGGTGTGTAGAGTGATTTTCAATCGTTGCTGTAATAGAAAGTACTTCACTTTCTGTTACGCCTTCTCGAACGTATACATCTGTTACAGTAGGTTTTCCTTGTGTTAATGTTCCAGTTTTATCAAAGGCAATCGCTTTTACTGAAGCTAGACGTTCTAAATGAATACCACCTTTAAAGAGAATACCATTTCTCGCCCCGTTAGAAATTGCGGATAAAGTTGCCGGTGTAATGGCTGCAACTAGCGCACAAGGGGAAGCGACTACAAGTAAGATCATAGCGCGATAAAATGTTTCATTCCAACTCCAATCAAGTAAGAAGTGAGGAACGAACATCATAAGTGCGACAGCGAGTAGTACACCTTTTACATATGTGCCTTCAAATTTTTCAATGAATAGTTGTGATGGTGATTTTTCGCTTTGTGCACTTTGAACGAGACGGATAATTTTTTGGAACAAAGTTTGATCGCTATGTTTCGTGATTCGCACTTCAATAGCACCACGTAAGTTTACTGTGCCGGCAAATACTTCATCGCCAAATTTTTTCTCATTTGGAATAGGTTCGCCTGTAATCGCAGCTTCATCAATATTTGTTTCACCATTATGAATTGTGCCATCAGCAGGAACACGCTCACCCGGCTTAATTAAAATAATATCGTTAATTTGTAATTGTCCAACTGGAATACGTTCTTCTGCGCCATTAGAAATACGCAAAGCTTCTTCAGGTTGTAAGTCAAGAAGGGCTGAAATTTCTTTTTGGCTTTTGCTAAGTGTATAAGATTCCATTGCTCCACTTAATGCAAAGATAAAAATTAAAATAGCACCTTCTGCCCAGTAGCCAATAATTGCAGCACCGATAGCTGCAAAGAGCATGAGCATTTCAACATTTAGTTCTTTCTCTTCAATTGTGTCTGCAATACCTTCTTTTGCTTTTGCAAATCCTCCAATTACATAAGCAAGGATATAGAAAGTAATCCCTGCATTTATTGCCTCATTTGTTGTAAATAACCAGCCAGCTAAAATGAAAATGCCAGATATGATTGCAAATATAAGTTCATAGTGTTTTTTTAGTGTTTGAATCCAAGATGGATTAGGTACGTTTTGTTTTGATGGTAATGTTTTTACTTCCGAGTTCATTATTACTCGCCCCTTTCAAATTCTTATTGAGAAAAAGAATCAAAATCGAAACCCCTATAAAACGACGAAAGCTGCCATCCGTAAGGATAGCAGCATTTCTGTTGAATCTGATTTTAATAGTTATTATGTTGTAATTATTCTATAGTATAGCATATGTTTTTCTTAGATGATATGTTTTTGTTTTAGTATAAAGTGAAACTTTAATTAGTGGGGTTTTGTTCATCTCCCACTGATTATTAGCCTTCACCAATCGGGCTTTTATGGGCAGCCCGACTCCCATTTAACTTCTTTGCCCCAGCCGAATTTTGAGGTGGGAGTTTTACTGCCCACAAATAGCGGGATAAACTGAAAACTTGTGTTTTTGTATTTCCTTTGGTATATATGAATATTGTTCGTAAAAAGGTCGGAAAGGAAGACATCAAGTTGAAGACAGAGAAATTTTTTACCCATCCGATTGGCGTGTTTATTGCTGCAATAGTAGCAACATTTTTATGGGGAAGCGCATTTCCCTTTATTAAATTAAGCTATGCTGAACTTGGAATTCAGCCACAAGAAGTCGGGGAACAAATATTATTTGCGGGCTATCGCTTTTTCTTATCTGGTGTAATGCTCTTATTGTTTTTTAAAGCGTTAGGAAAAGATATGAAGTTCAAAAAAGGAACAGGAAAGCAGTTAGTTCAAATTGGCTTGTTTCAAACTTTTCTCCAATATATATGTTTTTATATTGGAATGAGTTACAGCTCAGGAATTGAAGGAGCGATTATTTCAGGAACATCATCATTCTTTCAAATTTTACTCGCACACTTTTTATATAAAGATGATGCTCTAAATAGGAGAAAAGTAATTGGGGTAGCAATTGGTTTTTGCGGTGTGATTTTAGTGAATGTACCGAGTGATGGAAGTTTATCATTTCATTTTGGAATAGGTAGCGTATTACTTCTTGGGGCAGCGATGATGTATTCATATGGAAACATATTAGCGAAAGAAGGTAGTAAAACGTTAGATATTGGGTATATGACAGCATATCAGATGATTTTTGGATCAATTGGGTTGCTATGTATAGGTGCATTTCAAGTTGGAATGATGCCATTCACATTTAATCTACATGCAATACTTATGCTCATATATTTATCGTTCTTATCAGCAGCGGGATTCTGTATATGGAATACAATTATGAAGTATAACAAAGTAGGGAAAGTCTCGATGTATATGTTCTTTATACCAGTGTTTGGTGTGCTACTATCAAGTCTGATTTTAGGGGAAGCTATTCATTCCTTTGTACTATTTGGTTTAGCATGTGTCGCAGCGGGAATTATTGTAGTAAATCGTAACCCGGTTAAAAAGAAAGTTGAGCAAAAAAAACAAGTAGCATAGAGAACAGAAAAACGATTAAAATGGAAGAACAGTATTGTTCTTCTTTTTTTACATAGAAAAAGGAGAACGGGCTATATATAACGAAAAAAAGATAGAATAAAGCATTTATTGAGGAGAACATATTATGAATGTACTTTACATTGTGTTAGTCGGGCAAATTATTCTTTTTTTAATGGGAGCAATTTATGCAATAGGACAGACGAAAAGAACGAGAAATAATATGCCGTTACCTTTAGCGGTTCGTCTTATTCTTAGTTTTTCTTTAACAGGAAGTGCAATTTGGATATGGTTACAAGATCCATCGGTTGAGTACAGTACGTGGGTTGCACTTGGTATGACTTTGTCAACTTTAGGGGATTTATTTATGGCAGGGTTAATTCCAATTGGTCATCGATTAATTGGAGGAATGGTTACTTTCGCTCTTGCACATTGTTTTTATGTGAAAGCATTTTTACAAACAGGTATTTCATGGAGCGGTTTTTGGATTGGTTTACTCGTATACGGACTCTTTCTAATTATAGGTTGGTTTTTCTTTATTCGAAATGAAAAACAAGACAAACTTTTTACAATAGGGGCTCTAATTTACGGTTTGTGGGTTGGAGGAATGGCATGTTTTGCATTCGCCTTATATTACGAGAATACAGGAATATGGTGGATACCAGCGTTTGGTGGTTTACTGTTTGTGATTTCTGATTTTATTATAGGCGTGACAGATATCGGAGGGCGTAAACTGAAGTATGAGCCACTGTGGATTTGGTTTACATATGTCGCAGCGCAGATGTGTATCGTATACGTAGGATTATAAAAAGATACTCTCAAAAT
>NZ_BOQD01000131.1 GCF_018332515.1 Bacillus hominis
CCCCCACTGATTATTAGCCTTCACCAATCGGGCGTTTACGGGCAGTTGATCTCCCACCTAACTTCTTTGCTCCAGCCGAATTTTGAGGTGGGAGTTTTACTGCCCGTTAATGCGGGATAATGCATGAGCTGCTATTGGATTTTTCGTATCCGAAATTCGTTTTATATCTCGTATAAATATGCGTTTTTTAACGAGACCTGATCTAATAGTAATTGTTTCTTCCCCGACAGTATATTTTGTTGAAAACCAACTCCAAATAAATAATATCGCTAACGGAATTGTGAAAAATAAAAGAAAATATTCTCTCCCTGCAAATATTGGAGCAAAACAGGCGCCTACGACAATAAAAAAGATTGGATATAACCATGCATCTTTTTTTGATGGAAATTCCATTACACTCCCCCTCTTGATTTAAGTCAATGAATCATTCTCCTTCTCTTATTAAAATGAAAGTAATATTGAAATAGGAGGATGACATATGAATGAACGAAAGTTTTCCATAACTGCTGGAACTGCTCTTCTTATCATGACGTTCGCTGCATTTTTTTCTTACGGCTTTGTTCATGAAAATCTCATTGTACACGGTGATGCAAGTACGACACTCCATAATATCCAAACTTCAAATTCACTTTTCAAAGCAGAAATCTTCGGTTGGATTATCATTTTTATTACTGATATTATCGCCGCGTGGGCTCTTTATTTCTTTCTAAAGCATATCCATGCTAGCCTCTCCTTACTGGCTGCCTGGCTTCGTCTTATGTATACAGCTATGCTTGGAATCGCTATATTCAATCTAATATTGGTATTGCTGCTTTCAAAAAGTACAATTGCTAATCCAGAAACATATACGATGCTGTTTCTCGGTGCATTCGAATACATTTGGTCTGTAGGGTTAATCATTTTTGGCTTGCATCTTTTCGTTTTAGGATATGTAGCTTTTCTATCTAAACAAATACCGAAATTTATTAGTGCACTACTATGCATCGCTGCTATCGGTTATATCGTAATTCACGTCATGAATACAATGTTTTCACAATATGATGCAATCATCTCAATCATACAAATCGTGTTCCAATTGCCCATGATTGCAGGTGAATTAGGACTTGCGATATGGCTGCTGTTGAACGGTGGTAAATCCACTACTTAATTCGTTTCTTAATTCTGCTTAATGATTCTGGTGTAATACCTAGATAACTTGCTAGTTGATATTGAGGAACACGATCAATTAAATGAGGACGTTTTTGTAATAATGATTTGTAGCGCTCTTCTGGTGTCGATGCAATAAATAATGTAAGTTCTTCTTGTACTTCGCCAAAATTATATTCAATCATTTGGCGTGTCATTTCTTCTAACTGTGAATATTTCTTATACATGTCCTTTTCACTAGACAGGTCGCCCACTACAACTAGACAGTCTTCTAGGCATGTTAACGTATGTGGGGATGATTTATCTTGTTTATGATGATTGAAATTTGTGATTGCCTGTTCTTCTGTATAAAAATTTGATGTAACTTCTTTCCCTGCTTCATCAACACAATATTGTCTCACACATCCTTTTAATACAAAATAACATTTTGATGGAACATCTCCTTGTCTTAGTAGCACTGTTCCCTTTTTATATTCTTCAATTTGTAATTCACTGAGAATCATCCGCTGCTGTTCTTCACTTAATGTTGTAAAACTCTTCATATACTTTTTTAATATCTCTTCCATCTTCCTCCCCCTTCTTCAACCAAGTTTCTATAAAGTGAAACTATAGTCAGTGTGGGTGGTGTCATCCCCCACTGATTATTAGCCTTCACCAATCGGGCATTTACGGGCAGTTAATGCGGGATAAAACAAAAAGAGAAGTATCACAACTTCTCTTTTCTCCCCTAACATTATAATTCCTGTGTATACACCGGCTCGTTCACCACATTTTTTGATGTTCGTTTTTGCTGCTGTAGTAAGAAAACAGATACACCAAACAATACGAGCATGCTACCGATAATTTGCATTGCGTTTAATTTTTCTCCAAGTAAGAAGAATGCTAGTATAGATGCCCCAACTGGTTCTCCTAAAATACTCATTGAAATTGTTGTTGCATTTACGTAGTTTAATAACCAATTATTAATGACATGTGACACTGTCGGCACAATCGCAAGTAAAAGAAAAACGGTCCAGTCCCACTTCGTATAACCTGTAAAAGGTACTTGCAGCACTATATTATAAATCCCCATAAAAATACCTGCAAATGCAAAAACTGTAAAGCTATAAATCCAGTGCGATACTTTCTTTACTGTCGTTTGTCCGATGAATAAATAACCGACAACTGCTATCACACTTAAAAAGGATAATATATCTCCATAAATTGCTTGTTCACTTAGTCCTAAATCTCCCCAGCCAATACACATTACGCCTAGTATCGCAATTCCCATTGTCGCAATGGCTGAGTATGTTGTTCTTTCTTTAAATAAGAAAAAACCACCGACTAAAGATACGATCGGTTGAAGTGCTAAAATAATCGTCGAACTAGCAACTGTCGTATGCTTTAAAGATTCAAACCATAAAAGAAAATGCAGCGCTAAAAAGAAACCCGATCCAATTAAAAATCCCCAATCTTTTATTTGAATCTTACTAAACTCTTCCCGTTTTTTCCAAACGATAGGCAGCATAATAAGTACGATAATCCATAATCGATACATACTTAAAATTGAAGATGGTGCTGAGGACATCTTTACAAAAACAGCTGCGAATGAAATGGCTATAATGGAAATTGCTAATGGTAGTGCGATTGATCTTTCTTGTTTCAAATCCTGTCTCCCCTCTCACCTGTAAAAATCCCACTTCATTATATCCGTTTTCTTTCATAACTTAAATACTAATTTTTTAGATTCTTCGTACCATTATGGTAAAATAGAAATTAAGGCACCTATTAGTGAATATTTCTTTCCTTTTCACTACAAGCGTCGCTCTTACAATCATAGTAAATTTTATTTAGGGGGATATACATGAATCAAACAATAGGGAGAATTGAAGAAATTTCATTTTTTAGTACAGCACTTCAAGAAGAACTTACACTTCTTGTTTATTTACCAGTAAATTACACACCTCTCCATAAGCATACGGTTGTTATTGCACAAGACGGTAGAGATTATTTTCAGCTTGGTAAAGCGCACCGTGTAATTGAGCGTCTTCGTGAAACTGAAGAAATCGACCGCACAATTATTGTCGGTATTCCATATAAAAATGTACACGATCGTAAGGAAAAATATTTCCCAAGCGATGTAAAGAATGCTGCTTACATTCGTTTCCTTGCTCATGAGCTTGCTCCATATATTGATGAAAATTATCCAACGTATCAAATGGGTAAAGGGCGCGTTTTAATTGGAGATTCTCTTGGCGGTACAGTTTCATTCATGACCGCACTTATGTATCCGCATACATTCGGCAAGGTCGTTATGCAATCACCATTTGTTGATGAAACAGTCATGAACTTAGCAAAAGATTTCAAAAATCCGGGGGCGTTAGAAATTTATCACGTAATTGGGACAGAAGAAACAGCTGTCAAGCGTACAGACGGACAAGTATCTGATTTCGTAGAACCAAATCGCGAGTTAAATAAACTACTTACAGATAGAAATTTCATCACGCATTATGAAGAGTTTGAAGGGAATCACACATGGAAATATTGGCAAGCAGATTTACCGAAAGCATTTTCTCATATTCTATCAATGAAATAATAGAGAGCGATATTCAGAATAATTTGATATAATAGATAAAGAGATTTATTCTCAAAATCTAACTAGACTTGCAAAGGGAGGAATTGAAACATGAAATTAGGAATTGTAATTTTCCCATCAAAAATGATTCAAGATAAAGCGAACGGATTGCGTAAACGTTATGATCCGCATTACGCATTAGTTCCGCCACATATTACATTGAAAACACCCTTTGAGACGCAAGATGAGCAATTAGAATCGATTGTAAATGAGTTACATACAATCGCAAACAAAACGAACCCATTCACTCTTCATGTTGGAAAAGTCGGTTCATTCGCACCTGTTAATAATGTTCTTTATTTTAAAGTAGAAAAAACACCTGAACTTACTTTCTTAAATGAAGAAATGCATAATGGTTTCTTTACACAAGAGCCCGAGTACTCTTTCGTACCTCATTTAACAATCGGTCAAAACTTATCAGATGCAGAGCACGCTGATGTATTAGGTCGATTACGTATGAAAGATTTCTATTATGAGCAACCAATCGATCGTTTCCACCTTCTATATCAATTAGAAAACGGAACATGGACTGTACATGAAACATTCCACCTTGGAAAGGGGAACAACTAATTTGCACGCACAAATCGTACAAACAGACGAGCAGCTAAGTGATGCATTCTCTGTACGTAAACAGGTTTTTGTAGAAGAACAACGTGTTTCTTCTGAAGAAGAGTATGATGAATTTGAAGAGATTTCGGCGCACGTTGTTGTATATGACAATGACATTCCAGTCGGTGCAGGTCGCTTTCGCATTGTTGATGGAGTTGGGAAAATGGAACGCATTTGCGTACTAGCCTCCCATCGCAAAAAAGGCATTGGCAAAATCATTATGGATGCACTTGAAGCGCATGCAAAAGAAGAGTCTCTACCGAAATTGAAACTCCATGCTCAAACACATGCTGAAGTTTTCTATAAAAAGCTAGGATACGTGACTGCTTCTGATGTGTTTATGGAAGCAAATATCCCGCACGTCGTAATGATAAAAGAATTATAAAGTGAAACTTTAATCAGTGGGGGTTTTGTTCATCCCCCACTGATTATTAGCCTTCACCAATTGGGCGTTTACTGCCCACAAATAGCGGGGTAATTTTGTAGCAGGAGGTAACCCCTCCTGTTTTTTACATTGCTATTTTCTTTTTCTTCCGCTAAAGTTAAATGTTGATGCTATAGTTTTGAAGGTGAATATATGACACAAGAAAAATTTTCACAAAAATCGTTAACACACGCTGGCATTCCGCAAGCGACGTATCATATTCCGAAAACATCTACCCATTTAATTATGGAAGAAGATGCAGATGCGGCGTATTTCCGCGCTTTAGAACAGCAAGGTGTTTATTTAAATGAAAAACAGTTAGAAGCCGTGCGAACGACAGAAGGTCCTGTCCTTACGTTAGCTGGTGCCGGAAGCGGGAAAACATCTGTTTTAACAACTCGCGTTGGTTATTTAGTAAATGTAAAACAAGTTCATCCGCGAAATATTTTACTACTAACGTTTACACAAAAAGCGGCTGAAGAAATTCGAACTCGTGTAGCGAATTTACCTGGTATGAATCATGCCGCAAGTAGCTATGTCGTTGCTGGTACATTCCACTCTGTCTTTTTAAAATTGCTTCGTAGTCAAGGATATAATCAGCAAATTTTAGCAAATGAAAAACATAAACAAATTATGATAAAGAAAATTTTGAAAGAATTACGCTTAAAAGACGCTTATGATGCTGAAACGATACTCGCTATGATTTCACTTGAGAAAAACAAATTGAATCGTCCGAAAGATGTAAAAGCGAAAACGCCGGTTGAACAAGAGTTCAAAGAAGTATACGAACGTTTCGAAGAGGTAAAACAACGATACAATTATATTGATTTTGACGATATCTTATTAGAAATGTATTATATGTTAGAAAATAACGCTCCCCTGCTTACTCAATTACAAGAGCGTTTTCATTACATTGAAGTAGATGAGTTTCAAGATACGTCGTATGCACAATATGAAATTGTAAAATTGTTAGCCACGCCAAGAAATAATTTATTTATCGCAGGTGATGACGATCAAGCGATTTACGGCTGGCGAGGGGCAAGTCACCAAATTATTTTATCTTTTCCAAAGGAATTTGATAACACAACGATTATCGCACTTAATACGAATTATCGATCTAACCCATTTATCGTCGGACTTGGAAATGAAGTTATTAAGCTCAATCAAGAACGTTTTGATAAAGAGCTATATTCTGTTCGTAACGATGGCATGCAGCCGTTTTATGCACGACCTGCGACAACTCTTGATGAAGCAAATCAAATTTTGCAACTCATTCAGGAAAAAGTAGATAGTGGTGAACGAAATTATAAAGATTTTTGTTTATTATATCGTACACATTCTGTAAGCCGTTCTTTACTTGATCAGCTTACAATTCATAAGATTCCGTTTATTAAACATGGAGCGAGCCAATCGTTCTACGAACATTCTTTAATTAGGCCCGTATTAGATCACTTACGACTCGTGCTTGAACCGTTCCGACTCGAATCACTTTCAAATATATTACCAACAATGTATATTGGCCGTGATGAGTGCATTTCATTTATTGAACGTGAACAATGGAAATATGGTGAGGGCCGGTTCCCTTCTCTTCTTCATTTCCTATTACTAAATCCAAGCTTGAAACCTTTTCAAGTTAAAAAAGTAAATGAGAGAATCGATTTTATTAAATTTATAAAAGAACTTGAACCGAAAAAAGCATTGAAAGAAATTATTCATGGTAAGGGAAAGTATTTAGAGTACTTACAAAGTAACGATCGTTCTTCCTTTACGATGCATAAGGACATACAAGAAGAAATGCTAGAAGAATTAATGGAATCCGCGACTCGATTTACGGATATTTCCGCTTACTTACAATTTATTAATGAAGCAATTCAAGGGCAAAAAGAAATGGAAGCATTAAAAACAATGCCGCAAAAAGATGCTGTATCGCTTATGTCGATCCATAACGCAAAAGGCCTTGAATTTCCATGCGTCTTCTTACTCGGTGCGAGCGATGGTATATTGCCGCATACTTCTTCTTTAAAAGACGCAAATGACCGTGTCACGGAGACTTCTGAAGCATTAGAAGAAGAACGACGCTTACTCTACGTCGCAATTACGCGCGCTAAAGAAGAACTTTACATTTCCTCTCCTCAATTTTTCAGAGGAAAGAAACTAGATATATCTCGTTTTTTATATACTGCGCGAAAAGATTTACCTGAAAAGACACCCATTAAATAAGGGTGTCTTTTTCCATATCCCGTTATGTACATCCCCTCTATATAAAGTGAAGGCTAATAATCAGTAGGGGTTTTGTTCATCCCCCACTGATTATTAGCCTTCACCAATCGGGCGTTTACGGGCAGCAGGGCTCCCACCTAACTTCTTTCTCCTGCCAAATTTTGAGGCGGGAGTCTTACTGCCCGTTAATGCGAGATAAATTCCCTGTTTCTATCCTGAGAATTAACGTAATATCAACCATATCCCGTTCATATTGTAATAGTGTATGTCAGAACTCACGATAAGGAGTGAACATAATGAGCTGCAATTGTAACGAAGATCATCATCATGATTTTGATTTTAACTGTGTATCGAATGTCGTTCGTTTTATACACGAGCTTCAAGAATGTGCAACCACAACATGTGGATCGGGATGCGAAGTTCCATTTTTAGGAGCACATAATAGCGCATCGGTAGCGAATACGAGACCTTTTATTTTATACACAAAAGCTGGAACACCCTTCGAAGCATTTGCACCATCAGGAAGTCTTAAGAACTGCACGTCCCCGATTTTCCGCGTGGAGAGCATAGATGATGACGGATGCGCTGTACTACGCGTCCTAACCGTAACAATCGGTGGAGATCCTGTCACACCTGGCGATGATCCAATTTGCACATTTTTAAATGTTCCAACTGCGACTTTACGAGGAACAAACACTTGCCTTACTGTTGATTTAAGCTGTTTCTGCGCTATTCAATGCTTGCGTGATGTTACGATTTAAAACTGAATACTGATTTAAGCATGGATTGGGTGGCAGATATTTCTGTCACCCAATCCATGCTTAAAAGGTACCAACGCATTTTTTATAAAATTAGGAACTTGTCCAGAGTAAAGAACGTATCCCTTTTATTGACTAAAAGTAGAAGAAATAAAGGAGTGAAAAACATGCTCTCTTCTGATAAATATAAATTTAATAAAATTGATTGCAACGCAAAAGCCGTTAGTACATTGCCAGCTTTCGGCTTTGCATTCAACGCTCTCGCCCCTCAATTCGCTTCATTATTCACACCACTATTATTGCCTAGTACAAGTTCAAACCCAGATCTCAATATTCCAGTAATAAATGATACAGTAAGTGTAGGAAATGGCATTAAAATACAAAGAGCTGGTATTTATCAAATCAGCTATACATTATCAATAAATTTTAATGATCTTAATGTTATACCAGCAGCGGCTCGTTTTTTCTTATCATTAAATACACCCCAGAATGTTATTCCTGGATCTGGTACAGCAGTACGCTCTAACGTTATTGGTGCTGGTCAAGTAGAAGTTTCTAGTGGTAGTGTTCTCATTAACTTAAACCCTGGTAATTTCATTCAAATCGTACCGGTTGAATTAGAAGGTAGTGTAGATATTCGTGCTGCTTCATTAACAGTCGTACAAATTATTTAACCAAACGTAGTATTTCTTAATTAGAGTACCACGTTTAATTATTAAATGAAAAACACCCACAGTAACATGAGTGCTTCATTCTTCATATTGTTTTATTATATTTTTTTCTTTCCGCAATTACATCCCTTTTTCTTCACAAAGCCTTGTTGCTGTAATTGTTCTTGGTATGCCTGTTGTTGTTCTTGTTGCTGTTGCTGTAGGTAGTACCACTGCTGAAGATCATATGAATTTGGCCTTGGATTATTGCTCACAGCAAACATCTCCTCTACTATCAATTCTGTCTATTTACTATATGAACAACTCCTTATGTCCGTTCCCTCATTCTTTTAAACTCCGCTTTTTCTAACATGAAAATTTATTATTCTTCCATAAAGTGTCCTGTAATTGTTTCAATAATTGCTGCTGCTCCTGCAATAGCTAATAATGCTAGTAGCGGCTCCGCGGCGATTCGAATCCAATTATATAAGACTAATAAAAAGGCACTGACCCATACACCTGTACACCAATAACAACTTAATAATTCCCCAATCCACTTCCTAAGACCTTTTCCTTTCACCTTCGTATAAGTTGATACGCTTCCGTCAGGTTCCGTAATCTCTAACTCTTCAATAAACGGTCTTCGCAAAAAGGCTGTAATTTTATCATAAACGATAAGGCGTGTTAATCGAAAAGCAGCTAGTGCGAAAATAAAAAATAAAAGCCAACTTGTAAATAACATACTTTCACCTTCCCTTACCTTCTTTAAGCCTATTTAAAAAAAAAGCTCTTTAGAGTGTGACCGATTCCCCTCCGCTCCAATATCTTATTAATGTAAATACTAACAAGAAGATAAGGAGTGACATGAATGAGCTGTAACGAAAACAAACACAGTAGCTCTTCTCATTGCGTCGTTGACGTTGTAAAATTCATTAATGAATTACAAGACTGCTCTACTACAACATGTGGATCGGGTTGTGAAATTCCATTTTTAGGAGCACACAATAGTGCATCAGTAGCAAATACACGCCCTTTTATTTTATACACAAAAGATGGAAAACCTTTTGAAGCATTTGCACCATCAGGAGATAATAAGCACTGTAAGTCTCCAATTTTCCGCGTGGAGAGTGTGGATGATGGTAGTTGTGCTGTATTACGTGTATTAGTTGTAACAATTGGTGGAGATCCTGTACCACATGATGATGATCCAATTTGCACATTTTTAAATCAACACAATACAAAATTACGAGCAACAAACACTTGCCTAACTGTCGATTTAGACTGTTTCTGTGCTATTCAATGCTTACGTGATGTTACTATTTAATAAGTAAACTAAAAAACTATTGGGGTGGTAGAATTGATCTACCACCTTTACATAATTTAAAAAACAGCCATATCAATTGATTTTATCTCTTCTATAGATACCCGAATATCTCTCATACTATTTGGCGGCATAATTGATACAACACCATTTCGATATGAAATAATAGATCCTACATATGAGACTGTCGCTGTTTTTATTCTACATCTTACTTTCGGAATGTAATGAGGGCGGTTTAATAAGAAATGAATTTTTTCTTCATTGTTCATATCCTTAAATGATTTATTGTGCGGGACCGTTCTCACCTGTTCTTGCTCTTCTTGTTCCTCTTCTTGTTCCTCTACTTCTTCCTCCACTTGCTGCTCCTCTTTCTCAAGCTTTTCTTTTTCTACTGTCTCTTCCACCTCACTACTTACACTATTTTCATTTCTATCACTTTTCTCTTTTCTATCCTCATTTTCAAAGTTTGTAAGGATAATTCTTTTTATTTTCGGTGCAGCAAGTTCTAAATTTACTTGCGCAATATATAACAACGGTTTTCCAACTGTTGAGCTTTTATTCTTCACACTCGTCCCTCCCACTTCCATACATAGCTGGATAAATCGTGTACTATTATAGTTATATTCATAACGATGCAAGAACTTTCGTTAAAAATCGTTCTTTCCGAGAACAATTAAAAAGGACAGCCTCAATATTTAGAGACTGCCCTTTAACAAACTATAATAAGTATTATATTTATCCTAGAATATGATATCCTGAATCAACATGAATATTCTCACCTGTTACTCCGCGTGCTAAATCACTGAATAAGAATACTGCTGTATCCCCAACTTCTTCTGGAGTTGTTGTACGACGAAGTGGTGCGCGCTCCTCGATTTCTCTTAAGATTGAGTTGAAATCGCCTACACCTTTCGCAGATAACGTACGAATTGGTCCTGCAGAAATAGCGTTAACGCGAATACCGTGTTGACCTAAATCATTTGCTAAATATTTCACGCTAGCTTCTAATGAAGCTTTCGCAACACCCATAACGTTATAGTTTTTCACAACGCGCTCGCCGCCAAGGTATGTTAAAGTTAAAATATTTCCGCCTTCTGTCATCACTTTCTTCGCTTCTCTTGCTACAGCTGTTAAAGAGAATGCACTAATATTTTGTGCAAGTAAAAATCCATCGCGAGAAGTATCTACAAATTCGCCTTTTAAATCGTCACGATTTGCAAAAGCAATACAGTGTGCAACACCGTGAATTGTACCAACTTCTTGCTTGATCGTTTCAAAGCAAGCTGTAAGTTCTTCATCATTCGTTACATCACAAGGTAATACAAGTGATTCTTGCCCTTCTAATGTGTCCGCTAATTCACGAACGTTTCTTTCTAAACGTTCTCCTGCATATGTGAATATTAATTTTGCACCTGCATTATGCAAAGAGCGAGCAATTCCCCACGCAATACTTCTTTGGTTCGCAACGCCCATAACAACAAATGTTTTCCCTTGTAATAGTTCCATGATATATCCTCCCAGAAATACTTATACTTGTTATTAGTACCTGATACTATAATTATAGTACCATAAAACCGCTTAAAGGCAAACAAAAAAGTCATTAACGTAAATTTGTTAATGACTTTTTGTTTCTATAAAAACCGCTCTAATCCTTCTTCCCAAGAAGGCATTTTTAAAAAACCATTTAATCGTAGCATGTTATGTTGCAAGATAGAATATTTCGGTCTCGCTGCCGCCGATCCAAATTCTTCGGTTGAAACAGGTAATACATTCACTTTCATATTTGCATACGAAAATATTTTTTGAGCAAATTCAAACCAAGAACATGAGCCTCTATTTGATACGTGATACGTACCGTATAAAGAAGTATGAATGAGCTTATTAATAATCCCTTTCATTATGCATCTCTCCCTTATGATGGAGATAGTACATCTTTATAATGTTCCATATAATTAAAGTTTCTTTTCAAGCATGCAAATATCTATGTCATTTTCTCATTAATTTTCACCTATTATATAATGAGAGATTTACGGAGGTGAATTTATGTCCAATCATAATGATTCAAACGGCTTAAATCCAGTTGACTCTTTATCTTCCAGCACATTTGACCCTACATTTCCACAATTTTCTTTGACACCTGGGCCGACTGGTGCTACTGGACCATCTGGTACTA
>NZ_BOQD01000132.1 GCF_018332515.1 Bacillus hominis
CTAGAGACATATGCGTCTTTATTAAAAGCTAATTGGACTTTTTTTGTAAAAAAGAGAAAAACTGATTTGATTTCTACTTTAACGGAAGAACTAGGAAGAGTTACAAATGGAACGAATATATTTTTTCAGATAATAACTTCGCTTGTTTTTACATTTATACAAATAGGAATTGCAATATGGTTATCCGTGAAAATAACTATTTTTGTTTTATTTGCGGGAATCATATTGGCATATTTTTCAAGAAGGTTTATAAAAAAGTCAAGGGAATTAGGGAATAAAACATCTGAGATAGCAAGGGGATATATTGGAGGGATAACCGATCATTTTAACGGTGTGAAAGATATTAAGAGTAATATGCTGGAGGATGCTAGGTATAAATGGTTAGATAATTGGTGTGAGAAAATAGAGAAAGAGCAGCTTGAATTCATAAGGTTGAAAAACCATTCTCAGCTTTTTTATAAGATTACATCGTCAGTATTAATTGCAATGCTTATTTTTGTATCTATTAAATTATTTAAATCTGAACCCACTCAATTACTATTAATCATACTCATTTTTTCGAGACTATGGCCACGATTTATGACAATTCAGTCAAATTTAGAACAGCTTGCTGCAAGCATTCCTGCTTTTAAGTCATTATGGGAATTACAAGAGGAATGTAATGAAGCGATTGAAATGCAGGATATACATCAGCAAAAACATATAAAGCCGATTTGTATAGCACAAGGTATTGAATGTAAGGATGTTTACTTTCGTTATAATAAGCAAGAATCTATATATGCACTTCAAAATATTAATGTACAAATACCGATCAATAGTATGACGGCTATTGTGGGACATTCGGGAGCTGGGAAGAGTACATTAATTGATGTTTTAATGGGATTGATCCAACCAGAGAAAGGTCAAATATTAATAGATG
>NZ_BOQD01000133.1 GCF_018332515.1 Bacillus hominis
AATTAAAATAGAAGGGTTATTTGAATTTCATATTATATTGAAGAATAATAATCAGGAGGAGATTAACGTGCTATATAATGAAATATATTCATTTACTCCAACTGGGAAAATAGAACATGATATAAAAGAGTTTCTATTAAAATACAATAAAGAATTTACATATAAACATTCAATTCGTGTGGCAAATGAAGCACGGAAAATTGCGGTTATGTTTCATGAAAATGAAGAAAAGGCAGCAATTGCAGGATATTTACATGATATTAGTGCAATTTTTCCGAACGAGGAGCGGATTGCAGTTGCTGAAAAATTTGGAATAGAAATATTACAAGAAGAACGAGAGTTTCCAATGATTATTCATCAAAAATTATCGAGAGTAATTGCAAAAGAGGTATTTAAAATAGAAGACGAAGTAGTTTTAAATGCAATCTGTTGCCACACTACTTTGCGTAAACATGCAACGAAGATGGATTTAGTGTTATTTGTTGCAGATAAAATAGAATGGGATCAAAATGGGACACCATCATACTTAGTAGGTATAAAAAATGGATTAGAAAAATCTTTAGAACATGCTGCTTTTGTATATATTTCATATTTGTGGGAAAGAAAAGATACATTGAAAGTTATACATCCGTGGCTAGAAGAAGCTTATTGGCATTTAAAAGAACTTGTAGAGTAGAAAGGATATGAAAATGCAGTTGAAAGAATATATGAATCAAACATTTCCAGGAGTTACGTTAGTACCGTCTATATACTCTCAGTGGGAAAATCATCTACATTTTGATTTCGGGAAAGATACATATCAAATTGTAGAAGGAACCGACGATTTAAATATTGAATACTTCTCTCAACTATACACATATAATAAATACTTATTCGAAGATATATTTTTAAAAGAAGATGTAGTGTTTGTAGTAGCAAATGTTTATCGGTTTAAAAAGGAAAATATAAAAACTCC
>NZ_BOQD01000134.1 GCF_018332515.1 Bacillus hominis
ACATGATTATTTTATAAAAAAACTTAGCAAATACCATTATGAAAAGTGTACAAGCTATATTTATTAATAATATACAACTTATACAAGTTGTTCAATGAAGAATATTTCGTAGATAAAATTGATTGTTTTAATCCAGATACTATAAAAAATTTACTCCCATATACTCAAGGAGTTAACGAATGGATTGGCTTATTTTTTGTCGGAGGAAATAGATTAGCAGATGGAGAAAGCACTGGGTGTACTTCATATGTACCGATTGTTCATAATGGTGAAACAACTGATTTTCAAGCAACATTAATAAATGAGGTACCGTCACATTCTCATAAATCTAAGGCTTCACACCATTCATTAAGCAAAAAAAGACCGTATTATTACGGTCTTTTTTTATCCCCCTTACACAGAAACTATGACTGTGTAACTTTATTAGAAACAAGTAATTTTTCAATACATATAGGTAACATATCTAATAGCGTTTCAAATGCATAATTTACGTCCAGACGCTCCGTCCATTGATGTGCATCTTTTCCTACCGGCCCCATATTTAATACTGGAACGTCAAACTCCTCTAATTCCTCGAGTGGAATCGAATAACCTTTATCCCATAATGGCATATTGTCTACAAGAGAACTCATTGAATCCAATGGGTTTTGTAAGCCTACATAGCTTAAATCTGAAATTCCTCCAAAATAATTTTGATTTTCAAATGTAATGCTATGATTATAGTGGGCATACTTTTCCATTTCTACAACTACCTCTTTAATTAAAGGATTGTTGCGTGAACTCACAGCTGGATAGTATGGCGGCGCAAAGAAAAGTACAATCATCGGAGCCTTTTCTTTACATAAGATAGCTAATTTGTCTACTAAATCAATAGTTACCGCACGATCATCTTTATCTTCTCTATTTTTAATAATTTCAGATTGAACTTCATCTATTTTTTCTCTTCCATGTTGTTCAATTGCATACGCGATAAGCTCTTCATACGTTAATACATTTACTTTGAGATTCGGCGGTATGAACGGATTATACTTAGAAAAATGATACGCGCGCTCCTCATACGATTCTTCGATTTTCTCTGCTACTTTCGTTACTTTTTGGCGTAACAATGAAACTACATCTGTCATCGTTTTTTCTAGTAAAAACAAGTTAAATAATGTGACTGCACGATGAGGAATTTGTACAGAATAATCCTCCTTTAAGTCTCTTTGAAGCAAGTTAGTTGGTGGAGGACTCGCTTCACCATCTACAATATCACAAAGGTCAGTATTCAACTCTAATTCAGCTGTTAATAATGCAGCCATATAGCTCCCATTTAATCCTGCAAAAGGTTCGCCTACATGTGTCTCTTTACCATAGCAAAGGAAACCAGGTAACACCTTACCAATAGAACCAGTATAAATATACTTATTTTGGTCACCAGGATGTCGTGAAAACATAGGCTCTGAATTTAGAACTGTTTTATACTCTAAGTCATGTTCTCTTGCTAAGTCTAATAATCTGGGAACTGCAGCTCTCATCCCTACAGAGTTCACTTCTTCATCTGGAACAGCCAATAAAAGAACATTCCCATCAAATCTTCCTTCACAAGCTTGCTCAACCATCGCCATTTGTAAAGCTAGACCACATTTCATGTCCATCGTTCCTCTACCAAATAGCCAATCTCCTTGCTCTATATCTTCACGTACATGATCTGGTAGCTCATCTTTATGAGAATAAAACATTGATGTTAATTTTTTAGGGTTAAATGCATCTTCTTTCCACACTCCATAATCTTGTACATCTACAACATCAAAGTGACTAACAAGAATTACGGTATTTTTCGTACTATCACTTTTCTTTACTAGGGCTGTAACAAAATATCGTCCATCCCCCGTCGGATTTTTTTGCAAATGATGTGGATTTTGTTTGAAATACGGTAAGTCAGATAATTGTTCTACAACAAAGTCTGGCAAAATAACTTCAGCTTCTGAACCTGTAATACTAGGAATTTCAACAAGATTGCTTAATAATTGCACTAATTGTTCTTTTGATTGCCACTTTGACATATAAATCCCCCTATTTTTCCACATTATGAAAATCAATTCCAATATATGAATAAAAAATGACGACAGCTATCAAAATTATAATTCTGATGTACTGCCGATTTTTATTGATATTTCATGAGCTGCTTGTTTTACCTTACTAATAAGAAAAGATAGTCGATCATCATTAATGCGATGACTAATTAACCCAACACTTAATGCTCCTACTACTTTATGATTAAATCCGATGATAGGTGCAGCTACTGAAGCTGTCCCTTCTGTTTTTTCACCATAACTCACAGCATATCCTTCATTTCTAATTTGCTTTATTTGATCGAAAAGAATTTGCTTTTGTTCTGGTAAAGAAGAAAGTAAATGTTCTACAATGTGTTCCATTTCATTCGTGTTCATATTGGCAAGCATCGTTTTATTTGCGGCGCCAATTGAAAGTGGAATCTGTTCCCCTAAGTTATCGATAACTCGAATTTTTAAAGGGCTATCAATTCTTTCAATGATAATAGAATGTGTTCCATTTTGAATGTTCAAATAAACACTTTCTTCAACTTCAGAGGCCAAACGCTTCATCACTTCTCTTGCAACAGATCTGTAGTCTACCTTCTCCAATTGACGTAATCCTATTTCCATCCACATTGGCCCAATCTTGTACTGTTTTGTTTCTGAAATTTGCGTAACTAACCCATGCTCCATCAAAGAGTTCAGTAACCTATGTACTGTACTAACCGGGAGATGTGTTCTATCAGCTATATCAGAAATAGCCCAATACTCTTTTTCATTTGTAGAATTCAGTAACTTAATAATACTTATCGCTCGATCAATGGACTGTACCATAACTCGCCTCAACTTTACTTGTAGTATGTTTAGCCTAATTAACTATCAATTTAACAAAAATTCAAACTGAAATCAATTAATTTATTTAATTTTCTAAAAATAGAGATATAACACTATCAAAAAAATGAAAACGCAAACAAAAAAATATTGACTTTTCTTTTTAATTATCTGAAAATTAGAACAAGATTTCACATCACGGAATACATTCCATAATACGGAAAAACTTCAATTTTCATACTACCAATTTTGAAAGTGAGGAAAACAATGACGCAAGTAAACAATTCCAACAATGAATTAAAGCGCACGATGAAAAGTAGACATTTATTCATGATTGCACTCGGTGGTGTGATTGGAACGGGGTTATTTAACGGATCTGGTTTTATTATAAGTCAAGCTGGACCTGGTGGATCCGTACTTGCCTTTATGGCCGGTGGATTATTAATGTATCTCGTTATGCTATGTCTTGGTGAGCTTGCTGTAGCAATGCCTGTTTCAGGTTCTTTCCAGGAATATGCAACCAAGTTTATTAACCCTGCAACTGGGTTTACAATCGGATGGCTGTATTGGTTAAGCTGGGCAAACACGACCGGACTTGAATTTACAACTGCTGGCATTACAATGCAGCGCTGGTTTCCTGATATTCCCGTCTGGGTTTGGTGTTTAATATTTGGTGTTACGATATTCACTATTAACGCATTATCTGCTCGTAGCTATGCAGAAACAGAATTTTGGTTTTCAAGTATTAAAGTATCTGCCATTATTGCTTTTATTATCCTCGGCGGCGCCGCTATGTTCGGTTTTATTGATTTAAAAGGAGACGAACCAGCTCCGCTATTTTCAAATTTCGTAAATCATGGTGGTTTATTCCCAAATGGACTTGCCGCTATCTTATTAACAATGGTTACAGTCAATTATTCCTTCCAAGGTACAGAACTTGTTGGAATTGCAGCAGGTGAAAGTGAGGATCCAGCAAAGACTTTACCTCGTTCTATTAGAAATATTATATGGCGCACGATGTTTTTCTTCGTCTTAGCAATCTTTGTTCTCGTGGCTTTAATTCCATGGGAAGAAGCAGGATTAACAAAGAGTCCGTTTGTTGCTGTTTTTGATAATATGGGTATTCCATATGCAGCTGATATTATGAACTTTGTTATTCTTACTGCTGTTCTTTCTGTCGCAAACTCAGGACTATACGCGGCAACTCGAATGCTTTGGTCGTTATCACAACACGAAATGGCTCCAGCCTTTTTAAAGAAATTATCATCACGAGGAATACCTTTAAACGCTTTAATCTTGACGATCGCTATTTCTGGTTTTTCACTTTTGACAAGCGTTGTAGCTGCTGAAACGGTTTACTTATGGCTTATTTCAATTTCCGGAGTCATTACAATCATCGTTTGGATGTCAATTTGTGTTTCTCAATTCTTTTTCCGTAAACGTTATTTGGCTGAAGGTGGAAAATTAGAAGACTTAAAATTCCGAACTCCACTTTATCCTCTTGTACCAATTCTTGGTTTTGGATTGTACGGCATTATATTAATAAGTCTTATCTTTATCCCAGAACAAAGACTAGGAATCTATTGCACTGTACCATTTATTATCTTTTGCTACACCTACTATCACTTTAAGATTAAGAAAAGGATTGCTAATAACACTCATACAGAAACTAAAATTAGCGAAACTTCTTAATACTGTACTATATTTAAAAGACCGCACATTGCTTTTACTTTGTGATAAGAACCATAAATTTGCCGTTTGGCAAGCTTATGGTTCTTTTTATTTGTGGCAAACATATGCTTCCAGGATTTGAAGAATATTTTTAATATCGCTTTTAAATAAAGTCACGGTGTTTATAAAAAAGGCGCGATGTTTTGTCCCTTTGGATCTGCTTATCTAAAGAGATGTTTTGATAGTGAAAATAAGATCTGAACTGAAAGGCGGATTAAGAAACTGCTGAGTAGCAATAAAGTTACTCCACTAAAGGGCCAGATTGTTGAGGAACGTTTTCAGGCAATTAGATTATTCAAGTTTGAATAGATCATTGAGATTGCGAAGGTTTTCACTTAAACTGACGGGGCAGTAATACTCAATTAAAAATAATGGTAAAGTTAGTGAAAAGAAGAATGATTGAAAATCGTATAGATTCATTCATTGTAATACATTTTAAGTTTTTGTGTGGCGAGGTATTTGAGAAGTAAGAATGATTTCATCAAAAAAACCATTGGAGCTCCAACCGGTTTTTATATGACTATTTTTCCAGACCCAATTTAACATCATAACAAATTATAAATAAACAGTCTATACTTTTGGTTAGATTTTTTATATAGTTTGATTGACAGCAAAACCTAAGAAAAGGGGTGTTATTCATTGAGAATCACTTGTCACCTTGATCAATCTGATCTACAGGAGTATACCCAAAAGGTCTTTGGTACCAGTTATTTGGTTTCTAGTGTAACGAAAATGCATGGCGGTGCACAAAAGGTAGTCTATAAGATTGACTGCAGCAATGGATTTTCCTGCGTTCTGTATGTTTGGGATCTTACCATGAATTATTTTCAAGAAGAAATAGCGAACGGAGATATACATGAGCAATCCTATAGTAGTGATTTATTTGAATTAAATAACAAGTATTTAATCCAACAAGGAATTCAAACTCCCCTTCTATATAATCTGAATAAGGAAAGAAACCGTTATCCTTATGATTATGCTCTCGTTGAATATGTAAATGGACAAAAGGCAGAAGTTTATTTTCAACATTCCAATTCATATGTTAAGGATAAAGTGTTTCAGCGGATAGGAGATATGCTGGCAGACATGCATGCCAACGAGAGACTTACTCATGGGAGAGCCAATCAAAGTGGGATCAACACGGAAAAATGTCATCACTTGCAAATGAAGAATGCAAAAAGAGATTTAGATTACGCATGCCAACATATTGACAGCATCAGGGCTAGTCATAGCAACCTACTCGATACATTGTACGAGCTTGAATCAAAAATTGAACCAAGAAGTCGTTATGGATTTATACATGGGGAACTCGGCCCTGATCATGTATTAATTAATGACAAACTAGAACCTTATTTGATTGATATCGAAGGAGCCGAGTTCTTTGATATTGAGCATGAGCACAGTTTTTTGCAGTTTCGATTTGGAGATTATTATCGATATTTAAAGAATGATACTCTCGATCCCAACAGGATGTTATTCTATCGATTCCATCATCATATATCCTTAACTTCAGGCGGGTTGAGATTGCTTCACAGAGGATTCCCGAATCAACAATTTGCAAAAGATCTAATCCATCACCATTCCCGTTGTGCACTGCGTTTTATTGAAGGTTGAACTTATGTCATTAAAAATTAAAAGACAGACAGGAGTTAAATACAATGATAAAAGGTTTCGGAGGAATATTTTGGAGAACTAAAAATATTGATGTTATAAAAAAATGGTACAGTGAAGTATTGAAGATTGAAATAGAAAATTGGAATGGGACTGTGATTAAACCCGAATTAGGAACTGAGACTATCTTTTCTTTCTTTGCCGAGAATGACAGTTATTTTCCTACCGAACAACAAGTGATGTTAAATTTCCAAGTACATAATCTAAACGAGACTATTCAGCATCTTGAACATATTGGTGTACCTCTTGAAAAGAAAGAAGAGATTAGTGAATTTGGAAAGTTTATTTGGATTAAAGATCCTGAAGGTCGATTGATCGAACTTTGGGAGAAATAGTGGATTTTAATCCTTTACTATTAAGCTAACAGATGCTTTAGTTCAATAAGGTAAATAAAAAAAGTGCATCTCCGTTTATTAGACACATTCTAACAATCGGAGGTTCACTTTTTTATGTATTAACACTTCTTAGTGTTGTAAATCCGTATTTTCCTGATTCTCCCCCTTGTAGAGATTGATTACCAAAATGATTATATTCATTGAATCGTGCTTATTTACTCTAAAAGCTAGAATTAGAACCGATAATGACAGTAGCGTCCAGTTCCTTGTTTCTAGCTACTTTTGTGCTAAGCCCAGCAGCAGCAAAGATTTCAAGGGCCTGGGGTGCCTGAACTTCGCTCGTCTCTATCAAAAGATGTCCATCCAAAGCTAACCAGAGTAAAGCTTCTTCTGCTACTCTTCGCAGAATGTTAAGACCATCGTCACCTCCGTCAAGCGTTACATTTGGTTCATATAGGCGTGCCTCCCGGGGGAGAAACTTTATTATTTCGGTAGGAACGTAAGGTACGTTCGCAACTAGGATATTTACATGGCCCTTAAGTGAGTCTGGTAGAGCTTTATACAAGTCACCTTCAAAAGCATGACCACCAAAATTCGTTACATTGCGGCTAGCGCATTGTACTGCGATAGGGTCAATGTCAACAGAATACAATTCAACTCGTCCCAAAGCTGATGCCAGTGCGGCACCCACAGCACCTGATCCACAACATAGATCAACAATGATATCACTAGAACGCGACAGGACCTCTGTTTGATGAACAAGGAACTCGGTACGTTTACGTGGTACAAAAACGCCTCGATCCACTTCTATTCGTAGACCACAAAACTCCGTGTATCCAACAACGTATTCCAGAGGTAGACCGTTGACTCGCATTTCTACCATTTTCATAAGGTCCTCTGGAGTTAGTGCCTCTGACATAAGTAACCGGGTCTCATCTTCTGCGAAAACACAACCGGCGCTCCGAAGCTTGCTAACTATACATTTTTCCATTTTCATATCCAAAAAGAAATTTGTTTTATTCTCTATATTATCTCACCACTTTTGATAAAGTTTGTTTGTAATTCAAAATTCGTTAATAATAGCTAATATCCTTCTTCAATAATCTGGATCTTACATACAGTGAAACTTTAATCAGTGGGGTTTTGTCCATCCCCCACTGATTATTAGCCCGCAAATAGCGGGGGAAACTGTAATTTGATGGACATATTCGTCTATGACCACCTCTTTCCCTTGTATATAGAGCATTCTTTTCAATTTCAGTTCAAAATGAAATAACATTTCAATATAAATTATCAATCTACCTAGACATTATGACAACTATCTTTAATATCTGAATTTTCTATACTTTAAAGGATGTTACTCAAACAACCTCGAATATTGTAATACAGTGAAACTTTAATCAGCGGGGGGGTTGTTCATCCCCCACTGATTATTAGCCCGTAAATAGCGGGATAAACATACATAAGGAGGTTGATCTATTTTGTTTCGTTCATTTACAAATGGATGTGTTGCCCTTGTGCAGCGTTTCTTGCCAGAACCGTTTATTTTATCATGTTTATTAACTGTTTTCGTTATCTTCTTCGGCATGTTTGCCACGCACCAAACACCGGTAGAAATGATTACGCACTGGGGCAATGGAATTTGGGGACTTCTCGCCTTTTCTATGCAAATGGCTCTTGTACTCGTGACAGGATCTGCTTTAGCAAATGCCCCACTTATTAAAAAAGGGTTAACGAAAGCAGCGAAACTACCGAAAACGAACGGCCAAGGTATTATCGCAATTTCAATTGTAAGTTTACTAGGAGCATACATAAACTGGGGATTTGGTATTGTTGTCTCTGTTTTATATGCAAAAGAAGTGGCAAGACAGTTAGACGGATTAGATTATAGGTTAGCAATCGCTTCTTCTTACTCCGGATTTCTCATTTGGCATGCAGGCCTTTCTGCTTCTATCCCTCTTACGTTAGCAACAGGCGGTGAAACGTTAATAAAAACGACAGCTGGAAGTATTAAAGAAGCGATTCCAATAACAGAAACGTTATTCTCACCATACGCTCTCGTTCCAGTTATTATCTTTTTAATTACGATGCCTCTCATTAATAAAGCAATGCATCCAGATGAAAAACATACGATTACAGTAGATCCAAGTGTGTTCCATGAAGAAGCTGCAGCTCAAGAAGTAGAGCAAAAAACATTCGCTGAAAAAATGGAAAATAGTATGATTATTACACTTTGCATCGGGTTATTAGGTCTTATTTATATTTTTAACTATTTTAGTACGAAAGGCTTTAACCTTACACTTGATATCGTTATTTTTATGTTATTAATTGCCGGACTAATTTTCCACCGTACTCCGATTCAATATATTCGCGCTTTCTCTGACTCAACAAAGAGTGCTTCTGGTATTTTACTTCAGTTTCCATTCTACGCAGGAATTATGGGAATGATGATTGGAGTAAATAGTGAAGGGCTTTCGCTTGGAGGAGCTATTTCTACTTTCTTTATTAGCATTTCCAATGAAACTACTTTCCCGCTCTTTACATTTTTAAGTGCTGGAATTGTTAATATTTTCGTTCCATCTGGAGGCGGTCAATGGGCAGTGCAAGCACCAATTATGATTCCAGCTGGCGCTGAACTTGGTGTACCTGCTGCAAAAACAGCGATGGCAATTGCATGGGGCGATGCTTGGACAAATTTAATTCAACCTTTCTGGGCATTACCGGCATTAGCGATAGCTGGTTTAGGCGCTCGTGATATTATGGGATTTTGTGTTGTTAACTTACTATATGCAGGTTTTGTCATCAGTCTATGTTTCTTATTTATTTAAACAAAAAGCTAGTTTTATACTAGCTTTTTTATATAATAAATCACTTATCCCGCATTAGGGGGAGAACACCACCCTACTTGATTAAAGTTTCACTTTATTTCCCATGCAATTTATAATCGTTTCCCACTCTATCTCCGTAAGATTTAATGACTCAAATGCAAAAAAATCTTCACATACTTTTTCAATCAGATCTGGATTTTCCTTCAAGAAATTCCATCGTAACACTTTAGGAAGAAAATGTATTTCATATTCTTTACTTCCTCGTACTACCTCATCAACTTCTCTTTCACAAATCCCTCTTATTAAATAATCATTTCTTAATTGCATCTGAATTTGTTGAAACGTTTCACTATACTTCTTCAATTGGACTAAACACGTAATATACGTACGAAAAAGTTCGTCATCACAGTTGCAACACTTTATAATACGATCAATTTCATTCATAATGTACGAGCCTTTTCTTCTATTTGTAATAGCCACTTTTCACGCTTCGTTACTTTACTCGTTTTCACAGATTGAAAAACAGAACGTTTTATATCGCGAATGCCGCAAAAACGTAATACCCCTCTCTTCATCATAATCCAATCCGCTGATCGATATAATAATGCCACATACCATAACGGTGAGTCTAACGTATTAATAACCCACGATTTCTTTCCTTTCAATAACCCTTTCGGCAGGGCACCTTCATATTTATAAGCAAATCCAGCTACAAAAATACGATCGATAAATCCTTTTAAAATAGCAGGCATGCTCCACCACCATATCGGATATATGAAAAGAAGAATATCCGCCTTCTGCACTAATTCTCTATATTGCTTCGTCTCTTCTTCATATAGTAAATCCCGTCTTTTTTTCTCTTCATTAAATACAAGCACTGGATCAAATTGTTCTTTATATAAATCAAGTACCGTAACAGAATGATTTGTCTTCTGTAGTCCTTTTTGCACACGCTCTAAAATTGCCCCGTTAAAGCTTGAAGGATTAGGATGAGCGTATATAATCAGTACGTTCACTACAAAACAACTCCCTCTATAGCTAAAGTTTCCCCTTCTTTAACATCTTCTCTACGATTTGTACATTTTTCGAACTTTGTAACAAACGATTTAATACTGTTAGTAACTCTTCTTTTTCTAAACCTTTCAGTTGTTCTTTAACCGTACTCTCACCAGCACCTTGAATATCATAAACAACTGCCGCCATATGTTTACAAAAATTCTCATATGGACACTCACAGCTACTTTCTGTAAAATCTTCTAGATCAATAATCACTTCATAATTCCCTGCATTCCCAGTAACGAAAGCAAATACTTTCTTATCGTGTATGTCAACATCTTCTACATGTCCATCTTCATAATATTCATATCCTCTATCTACAATGTACTTTGGAATCCATTTCGTTATATCTTTTAATAAGTAAGCGTACATAGCAGCACCTCTTCCTTTAATTCCCTTTTGACTTCAAAAACCCTGCATGTTATTCTAATAACTGTCAAGTAGCGAGTCTACGTGACAAAACGACTGACACCTATTCGGCGAAGGTGTCTCTTTTCATTTGCAGCCGATATGAAGTGCCTCTTTCAGGCACATTCAATCTTTGACACTACACACTCAACACCATTCCCTGTATCAGGCTGCTTTAGCAGTCTTTTACACTACATACTTCAAAAAAAGAGAGCTTAGCTCCCTTTTCCCGCTTTATAAAATACCCCTTTTTCAGCATAGAGATATTCATCATCAGCTAAAGTAATTTTCCCATCCAGTTTGAGTTCATCTAATAGTCTTGATAAATAAAATTGATGTAACATTTTTTTAGTGAATTTTCCTTCATGATGCGAAACGATATGTTCTTGAATATCTAACAATGATATTGGCTTATCTTGCTCTATCATATATTCATAAACTGTACTACGCAGTTTTACGTATTTTTCGAGTGTCACAGTACTTCGCAACCCCTTTCTTCTTATTATATGTTTTCGTAATCGGTTTTTTTGCAACAAAAAAACCTCTCCGATAAGAAGAAGTTACGTATATCTTCGTCTTATCTCCCAGAACAAAAATGTTCTGCTGGAATTAGCACCTGCATCGCGGTTGCTGGGTTTCATCGGGCCAGTCCCTCCACCTCTCTGGATAAGAAAATATTCACTTTAAATTTAACTATACGTAATTTCATTTAAATTGTCAAATAAATCGAAACTTTAATCATTGGGGAGCGATCTATCCCACACTGATTATTAGCCTTCATCAATCGGGCATTTACGGACAGTTGATCTCCCACTTTACTGAATTTTGAAATAGACGTTTTACTGTCCGTTAACGCGGGATAAATATAACAAATTATATTTTCCTCCTCAGTGTTCATACTACATGTATATGAGTAAAAAAGGAGGACTGTGAAATGCATCAAAATGCCCGCGGATATGTACAAGATTCTTTTCATTCCTTGCAAGAAGCAAAACATTGTTTAGAAGAAGCATTGCAGACAGTCGAAAAAGATTTTAATCGCGCACGTATAGAGCAATCCCTTTATGCTGTCGAACAAGCATTACAAAGATGCGATTATACCGTTCATATTTTAGAACAAGAATGAAAACTTCCCATCAAAAGATGGGAAGTTTTTTTCAAATGGCATACTTCATCATTATTGCCGTTATTATTAAAAAATATACAGAATTAACAATTTCTAAAATCCCTACTTTTAATATAGAAATCTTTTTGCCATACAACATAATGGCCCGAATTACACTTGGTACAAATATGAGTGAACACCATGGATTGATAGTAAATACGATTACCGTTAATACAATATGATATCCCCAAGATATAAAACGATACTTCGGATTATTTTTTTCACGAATCATCGTTTTCACATAAAACGTACTTCCTAAAAAATATAGAAATGAAATAAGCGCAATGAATACTGCTGTTTTATCGATTTGCTTCATTGAAAAATAATAACTTATTAAACCACCTATACAAAACACTATAATCGCGCAAACATCATTTAGTAATGCTCGTTCATTTTTTTGACGAGCGTAATACATATTTACAATAAACAATGGAAGCATTAATACTGCGAATAAAAGAATTCGCCATTCATATAATAAAGAAATCATCCCAAATACAAATGCAATGATAAAATAAATAATTGCAGCGTGTAGAAATTCTTTTTTTCGTCTTTGCCTTATGTACATGAGAAATGGATACGTAGCTAGATAAATAAAGAACCAGGCTAAAAACAATGGGATATGATAAAAAGTAGGGTTCCCAAGTATGACACTTAATAAAAATGGTATGACAAGCATCGCCCATGCTCCATGCTGCTTCGGAATAACTAACTTCATTAACTATACACCTCCCTTTTGAAAGCAATTCTCAACTACTATTATACAAATAATTTCATATAATAACGGATGTATATTGGATCTATTTTTTGACAATAAAAAATGCTTCTTACAATGTGTAAGAAGCATGAAAGAGGCAAACGAATATGTAAGTCGCGACCCTACCTTATATGAGTATGCTTTTCTATGTCACCTTATGCTCATCTAATATACCGTATTTCTTTTTAAATCTTGTGAGGATCGTAATCCATGACGTACTAAATAACAGAAGGAAAATAACATTCGATATCGCATGACTAAGATCGAAAGAAAAACTTGCGGCATAGTAAGCAATAACTGTTTCCCACGTTGCTTCCTGTATAAAACCAAGAAGACCCCAAAAATTCATAATCCATCCAAATAGAAATCCAACGACGAATCCGTACAACAGTCTTCCCCACAGCTTTTTCATTAAAAATGTATTACGTAATAGCCCAGCTATAAACCCGATCATGCCCCACGAGAACATTTGCCACGGAGTCCACGGACCTTGTCCTAAAAAAATATTAGATACAATAGCCGCCGTTGCCCCAATCATAAAGCCAGTTTCACTTCCAAAAACAATTGCAGAAACGATAATAACAAAGGAAGTCGGTTGTACACTCGGTAAAATAGAAAATGGTACCCGGCTAACTGCTGCAATTGCTGCTAACACAGCAACGATTACAATTTCACGTGAAACAAACGCCTTCCTTTCAAAACGGACATAGAAAGGTAACATAATGACAGCTAATAAAAACAAACTACTTACCATGTAATACCCGTCCATAATAAGAGTCGTGAAGAGTAGTGTACATGTTACAATAGCAAAAATAAATATTATAAATGCAACATATCGTTTGGACACGCTTCGTACACATCCTCCCACGTTAATGCAAATGGCAACTCTCTACGGATGAATCGATTAATAGATGTTGTATAAAAGAAGTTACCACTAAAGAACTCTTTCGGTGCATCATTCATAATGACTTTCCCGTCAAATAACATCATACATTGATCAACGTATTTCGCTGCAAACTCAATATCATGTGTTGCCATTACAATTGTTGTACCTTCTTTTTGCAACTGTTTAAATAGCTCTCCTACTCTTTCCTTTTTCCATGGATCTAGTCCCTTTGTCGGCTCATCCAGTAATAATAAAGTTGGCTTTGATAATAATGTTGTACATAATGCGAGTAGTTGTTGCTCTCCACCGCTACAATCATGTGGATGGCGCTCTTTAAGCGAATGTAACCAGAACTTTTTCAACATTTCTTCTGCTATTACTTTTCCCTCTTCACCATATAATTCATGAGCACGTTCATAAACCTCTTCCCATACTGTATCAAATGTAAAATGATAGTACGGATGTTGCGATACATACCCTATACTTTTAAATCGTTCTTTCGAATCAATTTTATGTATCACTTTTCCATTCCACTTTACTTTACCTCTTCTAACTTTTTGTAATCCTGCTAAAATCGTTAACAGTGTAGACTTCCCCGTTCCGTTTTTCCCAACGAGAGCTGTCCATTTTCCTTTTTCGATGTTCACTGTTAAATCTCGTAAAATAAGTGGACTATTTTTTTCATATTGAAAAGATATATGTTCTGCACTTAAAATTACTTCTTGCCTCTCACATTGTTCTACTTGCCCATTCCTATATGATATCGCTGAAAAATCATTCATTTTCATTTGCGCTTCTCGCACTGTAAACGGAATATCTTCTACATTCCACTCTAAAAACAATCTTGGAATTTGCGGAATGAATGGACGGAACTTTTCTACTCCCCACATGTTCGCTATCACACTTTTAGGAATATCATCGTAAACAATTTTCCCCTTATTCATACAAACGACACGAGTGGCTAGCGACATCACTTCATCTAAACGATGTTCACTTAAAATAATCGTAATTCCAAGTTCTTCATTAATACGCTTTAACAATCCTAAAAACTCTTTCGCAGCAATCGGATCTAGCTGCGCTGTCGGTTCATCCAGTAATAGTAGCTTCGGCTGCATGACTAATACTGCTGCTAAATTTACTAGTTGTTTTTGGCCACCAGATAAAGTATGAACAGATTGATGTAACAAATCTTGAAATCCTAAAAAGCTAATGAGTTCCGCTATTCTTTTTTGAATAATATGTGATGGTAGCCCGATATTTTCTAAAGAGAATGCTAATTCTTGAATAACTGTATCCATAACGAGCTGATTTTCTGGGTTTTGAAATACCATCCCAATTTCTTGTGCAGATAATAAATCAGGTACTTCCTCTAATAAAATTTCATCATAATATGTATGTCCAGAACGCGTGCCAATTGGAAGTAACTCCTTTTTGAAATGCTTTAATAAAGTTGTCTTTCCAGAACCAGAACCACCAGCAAGTACGATAAATTCTCCTTTTTGAACAGAAAGAGAAATATGCTGTAACGCGTATTCATTTTCATCAGCATATATAAATGATAAATTCTTTATTTCTGCATGCGCCACCATATCCATTCCCTTCCTTCCATTACAATCGGTAAACTAATAAACATCATAAATAGAAAAAACATCATTCCATCGTATTGCTGGAATAGTATTGATTCCACTTTCGGATAGATGATCAATTTCCCTCCGCCATAATAACTAAATATGAATGAGGCTATAAATAGAATACTTAAATAACTTAGCGTGTACCAATCGCGTCTTTCCATTCTATATCGAATATAAGTCGTACGCTTCGTTACACCAAATCCACGAGCTTGCATAGAATCTGCTGTTTGTAGTGCATCTTCTAATGAACAAACTAATAACACTTGCAGTAATTTCATCCCATTTTTTATACGCTCAATGAGTGAACCTGAATCTAGCTGTACACCTTTCGTTTTTTGGACGAGTGTAATTTTCTTTAATCGCCTAATAAACAAAGGAACAAATCGCACTGTAATCATCGTTAGCAATGCTACTTTCGGTGAAATTCTTGAAAATAAATATAAAAATTTATGACTCGAAATAATATCGTTATAAGAAGCAAACGTAAACATAATCGCAACTAATAATAACCCCATTACAAGTCCATACATACATGCCTCAAGCTTAATCCGGCTATCTCCTAAATGAAATAACGTAGTCGCTCCTCTATGTGTTAATAAAGAATTAAATAAAATAACCATCAAAAAAAACACGATAGTACTAGGTAGCATCTTTCTTATTTTCTCGCCATTCCCTTGTACTATATTTAAGATTACTATTAGTATAATCGCTCCAATTAAAAAAAGAGGATGAAGACACATCATACATAGTATCATCACCCCAATATAATAGAAAAAATTCACAAAAGGATGTAAAGAAGAAAAGCTTATTTTCATAGTCCTTTACCGAAGATCCTTTCTTATTTTAATACATACACCCATTCAATTGTATCTCCTGGTTTTACTGTAACTACACCAGCACTACGATTCGGAAATGCACCGTTCACACGGTATTTCCAACCACTTGTATCACTTATATCTTTTTCGTATAAATCATTAATCCCTTTTACGTAAACATCACCTTTAGATCCACTTGCATCAACATCTAATCCTGTACTCTTTAGTACACTATATACAGTAGCACCTTCTTGTACATCAACCTTTTTCACCCCTAATAAATATCCTTCATGTCCTTTGACAGAGATTGTTACTTGTTTCGGTTGCGGCTCTGGCTTTGGTTCTGGCTTTGGCTGTGGTGGAGCCGGAACAGTTACCTGTTGTTGCCCTTTATTTGGATCTTCTTTTTGTTCCTGCTTTGGTGTTTCTTTCGGCTGATTAACAACCTTTGCTTCTTCTTTTACTTCTGGTGCTTTCGGCTGCTGAGGTTTCTCCTCTTGTACTTTTTGTTGTTCCGGTTGTTTATTTGCAGCAGGCTGTTCCTTTGGGTTCTCTTCTTTCTTTACTTCAGGTTGTTCCTGCGCTTTTTCTTCTTTTTGTTTCTCTTCTACTTTTTGTTCTTGTTTATCTTTCTGCTCTTCTTGTTGTTTCTGCTCCGGTTCAGCTTGTTTCTCTTCCGGTTTCGGTACATCTTTTTGTTCTTCCTGTTTCGCTACTTCTTTTTGCTCTTCTTGCTTCGGTTCTACCTTCTTCTCAGGTTTTACAGCCGCTTCTTCACATCCGGCTAATAATCCCAATGAAAGAACTAAAGAAATGAACCATTTCATCTTACTCATACTGCCCCTCACCTTTCATAATAAAGTGAAACTTTAATGAGTGGAGATTTTGTTCATCCCCACTCATTATTAGCCCTCACCTTTTATAATAAAATTAGGAGCAAATAATTGCTCCTAATTTTTGTTAAGCTGCTTTACGTCTCCATAATACATATGCAGACGCAATACATAATACACCCATACCTACTTGTGTAGCTGCACTATGAGAAGATGCTCCTGTTTGTGGTAATTGATTCTTATTCTTATTTGTTTCTTTATTAACTCGTTCGTTATCTACAACAACTTTTAGATTTTCATCTTTTGGTTGTTTTTGTAACTCTTCTTGTTGTTTCGGTTGTTCTACAACTTCTTTTTCTTCTACAGTTGGTTCTACAATTGGTTTCGTATCGATTTCATTCTCTACTACATTTGACCAATCATAAATCGATTTTCCAAGCTCTTTAAACTGAAGTAAAGCTAAAAATGCTTGCTCTGTAGCCATTCCGCTACCTTTTTGATCATTTGGTAACCATTTGAACTCACCATTTGGAAGCTGATATGACATTAAATTTTGCACTGCTTTATTAAGACGATTGTGATCTACATCTTTAACTAGCGATAGTCCAATAATTGCTTGTGCAGTACTATTAGAGTTTTCTTGTCCATCAGCAGTAAAACCGCCACTGTCTAACTGCTGCTTGTATAAGTAATCAACAGCTTTTTGAATAGCTGGCTTAACGTCTTGTTGTTCTTGATAAGGAGCTAACGCTGCTAATACCATACTTGTTACATCAACGTTACTAGCACTTTCTTTACTACTTGAACTATCATACGTCCAGCCACCGTCTGTATGCTGCGCCTGTAAAAGTGCTTGTACTAAAGTAGCTCGATTCCATTTCGCTTCAACTGGAACCTCATATTTCTTTGTATCTAATGCAAGTAATGTAAATGCGTATCCTGTAACGGAATTCACTTTATCTGATTCAAATAAATTTTGCACTAAATTTTGTCCCTCTACCTTTGTAGGATCTACGTTCATTGCATTCATCATAATAATCGTTCTAGCTAAATCCGTTGCTGAAAAACGATTTAAACGCTTCTTAACCTTTTCAGCTACTGGCTGAACATAGTTTATTTTCGTTTCAAGTGGAACATTTACACCTGAACGAGCAAGTCCAATCGCAACCCAATCACTACCAATTCCATCTTGTAACATCTTTTCTGACGTTTTAGAAATCGCTTCGTTTAATTGTGCTGCTGGAATTTCAACTTTCTCTTGCTTTGGTTGTTCTGTTGTTTTATCTTCTGGTTTTGGCTCTTCCGTTTTACCATCTGGTTTTTCTGGTTTCGGTTCTTCTGGTTTTGGTTCCTCTGTTTTACCGTCTGGTTTTTCTGGTTTCGGTTCCTCTGTCTTTGGCTCTTCTACAGTTTTACAAGTGCCAAATTTATCTAACGTTTGTTGCAATGTTTCTTGACTCATATTGCTCCAGTCTGCAACGTAACGAAATGCAACAACATCCCCAGACTCTAATTTATAACTATCCGCACCAACTTCTGCAGATTTGTCATTTACATCATACAACCAACCGCTCGTTGCTCCGGCCATTAATCCATCGATACCTTTTATATACGTTCCAAATGACATACTTTCAGATGTTACTTTGTCACCCATGACTTTTTGTAGCAAACTAAAAGCTGTTTCTCCATCTTCAATGGAAACTTCTTTTGGACATAACATAATTCCTTTTTGTGATTCACCAATAATTGCAAGTTTCGCTGTCTTTCCTTCAGCAAACGTAATATGTACTGTATTCACAAAAGAAACAAATACAAGTGCAACTGCCATTAATGATGTAAGCAGCCATTTCTTTAACATTGCCATCCCAAAATTTCCTCCCTTTACTAACATTTACACAAAAAAAGACCCTTTAAGGGCGTGTGATTGACACTCTCTTTTTGTAAGTGTCGAACAAAACGCACAACACCTCCTACCCGCATTAACGAGCAGTAAGACCCCCCCACCTCAAATTCAGCGAAAGCAAAGAAGTTAGGTGGGGATCAACTGCCCGTAAATGCCCGATTGGTGAAGGCTAAT
>NZ_BOQD01000135.1 GCF_018332515.1 Bacillus hominis
TTATTGATTTGTAATACCTAAATAATCCACCAGCTCCAGCAATTAAAGCAACTGAAACAACCTACGCAACCGCCACAACCACCACAACGTCCGCCGCCACAACCACCGCATCTACCGCCACATCCACCACAACGTCCGCCGCAACCACCGCAACGACGTGCATCATCTTGGATGTAATAATATGGATATTGATTTTGTTGGTGATCCCAATACACTACATTACCAGGTTGATAATCATTAAGGTTTAATGATTGCAGTTCTTGTTGAAACTCATTCATTAGAAAAACCTCCATTTATAAATATAAATTCCGTCCAAATTCCTAAGTATATTTACTTTTATAAATAAAGTAGAAATAAGGCTATAGACTAAATGCGTACATCAACAAAATATGACTTTACATTAGGTGATGTACCTTGTTTATAAGCCTATTTTCTTTATATCTTTTCAGTGGACGTAATTTATATAAATAGAGACATTTAAAAGTTACTAATCCAGCAAGTTAATAGTTCGTCATTTAATTTTCTTTCTAGTAATTCATTTACTGAAGGTGTCGGCATTATTGTATAGGAGTTTATATTCTCTTTATTAAAATCAATCCAGTGAAATGCTAAATGGGACTCTTTAGATATTGGAGTAAAATCGGATTTTAACTCATTTGAATCTATCTCAAAAATGTGGTTAATTTCATGGTGGAGCGTTTCTTTGGTTTTCCATTGATTTTCTATGACGCCTAAAAATTGTTTTATACTGCAAGTTACTCCAAGTTCTTCTCGCAACTCTCTTATTAGTGCATTCTCTGCTGATTCACCGGTTTCAACGTGGCCACCGGGTAAAAAATAGTGATGTCCTATATATTCAGCGACTAGTAATTTTTCATCTTTTATCATGATAGCTCGTACAATATGATGGAATTTACTTTTCATTTTGTATTCCTCCTAATCATTCACTTTATACTTGCTCAAAAATTGTCATTTAAAAGCGGGATAATATAAATCATAGGTGCTTCATATGGATGAACATTATTAATAACTGGAAGATAACATTTTACATGTTCTCGTTTACAATTTAATTGAAACTAATAATCTTGATAAACGATTCTAAAAAAGAGTATGTTTATGAAAATAAATCATCGAAACATACTCTTAATATTTTTAGTTGATTCATTCTTTTACAATAAGGTTTGATTAGCCCTATTCTTTGCGGCCTCAAAATCGAAGCCGTAGCTAAAGTATGCAATCACTACTTTTCCCTAAGCAAATCTATTCTCTATTTCAAATTTACCTGCCTGTACAAATTTTAGACTCTTAACGAACCACGAAAGCCTCTTGCGGCATAGTAAGATTCTGCCCCATTGTGATACACAAAGACGTGTCCAAAGCGATAATCGCAAAAAAGGGCACCGCCAAGTTCTCTAATATCAGAAGGTGTTTGCACCCAACTCGATGTCTTCAAATCGAAATTCCCAATATTTTGCAACGCCCGATATTCTTCTTCCGTTAATAGTTCAATGCCCATAGTAGTTGCCATATCGAAAGCGTTATTTTCTGGTTTATGTTTCTTTCTTGATTCTAGCGCTTCAAGGTCATAACAAACACTTCTACGGCCTTTAGGACTTTCTGCTGAACAATCATAAAAAATGTATTCGCCTTTTTCTTTATCAAAATCAACAACATCAGGTTCTCCGCCAGTTTTTTTCCATTTCATTGAGCGACCACAACTTTTCAGTATTAGCATCCAAATTTGATTGAACATTAGCCCATTCTAGCCCTTTATGACGATTCATGTTATTCTCAAAACGATCTTTCAATGTTTGTATTAATTCTTCACGTTGCTCTAGTGACAACTCTTTTTTATTGCTCTCTTCCATAATAGTTCCTCCATTGATGTTTTTATTAATGATAGTTTAAGTATATATAAATACTGTTTTATAATAAAATGTTTAAATAATTGCGTGAATTCAGTTTGCGATAATTTATATGGATTAGTAAAACCAATTCTCCGCAATAGGGCCCTTTAACGAAACAACTTATTGTTTCTAATCAGTTTCTTAATCGATCTTTCAATTCTAGATGTTCTTCACCTTTTCACTATAAATACACGATATAACTTTATTGAAAATCGCACATCTTTAATTCAACAACAATAAGCGATATACTTCCTCACCGTCATATACATTTCCTAATGGTTTAAAACCATAACATTCATATAGTTTCTTTGCAGAAATATTATCTTTATGGACAGTTAATCTAATTTCCTCACACTCTTTAAAGTTATTTTTTATTAAGTTAATGATTTCCTGTAATGCTGCTTTTCCATATCCTTTTCCTTGCTCTTTTTCATCAACGATAAATCCGTTAATCCAATACATATCTGTTGACCCACGTACAAAAGCATGCATAATAAAACCGACTATAAGGTCACCATCATATATAGCGAGTGGAATATATTCGACATTTTCACCATCTGGTTTTATGTATACTTTAGCAAGTGATACTGCCACTGCCGGAACAAATTGCAATTGACTTTCTTTAACTTGTAACTTTAATGCATCTTCCCAATTTTCTCTCGTAACAATTTTTAATTGGACGTTCATTATATTAAGCTCCTTTAAAAAGAGAATTTATCTTTTATATTCAACGGTGTGAAATGATTCCCTTTTTCGACATCAACTTATAACATGATTTTCATAAAATCCTGAATAAATTTTTCCTCATCTAATTGTAACGCTATACGCGCCCCTTCAGATTTAGAGTGTGGGCGAAAATCAGCAAAAGTTTGTCCCTTCGTTTCGCCGCATATATCTACAGTCACTTTTCGGGATGTATAATTTAAAAATGTAGGATTCACCAAACCGCTTATAGCAAGTACATCGTGTAATAATGGCCCTTCAATAGATGGATTGAGCTTTTGGTATGCTGATAAATAATAATCGTACATTGGTTTCATAATTGGCTTAAATGAATTTTTTGTATTAGCTAAAATATAAGTAAATACATTTGGGGTTAAAACTGTTTTATTTGTTACATTTAAAGGGAATAACGTTAAATTTTTCGCTTGCTGAAATACAATTTGACTTGCTATAGGATCTCCGTACACGTTTGCCTCTGCTAATGGAGTAACATTCCCTGCTTCTAAAAAGACACCACCCATAAAACAAATTCCTTTTACATTTAACATCAAGTCATTCCATAAATTAAACGCAATTGCTAACGAGGTAGATCTTCCTACATCGACAATTGTTAAATCTTCTCCATACTTTACAAGAATCGCCGCAATACTACCAAAATTGTATATCGGAATAGATAACACACTTTCCGGTACATGTATGGGTCCTAATCCTTCTGGCCCATGAATTTCAGGGTAATACGTTGTAATTTCATTTGTAAGTGGCTTTGTTGCCCCGCTAATTACAGGAATATCTTGTCTGTTTGCTAATTGTAAAATATAAGCTGCGTTATGAGCGGCATGTATATGTTCAACATTTCCATATCCAGTTACGATACCAACAATTTCAATTTCAGGATGTAGTAATCCGTACATAATTGCAAATGAATCATCAATACCTGGGTCTCCGAAAAATAAAACTTTCTTCAAGAAACGTTCCCCTTTCATAGGTAAGATAATTATGTATATGTGGAAAAAATTTAAATCTATACAATTCTAAGCAAATATTAATAGTGAGTAGTGTGTCGATAAAAAGAACTAGTATTATACTAGTTCTTACTCTGGTAATCATCTAACAGTATAATTGAATTCCGTACAAATGCTGGACTATTACATTTTAATATAGATATTTTCCATTATATCTATATTAACCCCCCTATATTAGTTCAATATTGTTACTTTCAAATTGCAACTACTCGCAGAAAAGTCTTACCATACTTTTTCGCTCTCGATTTGCTTATAATTATCTTTTTTAAATGTTAAATGAGCAATCACAACTCCAAGTATAGTAATTATCCCTCCAATTATCGAAACAAAGCTTGGCACCTCACCTAACCATACCCAAGCGATAAAGCATGCAGTTACTGGTGTTAAATATAGAGAGCTTGTTGCCTCAGATGCACCGGCATAGGATGTAATATATGCTAATGCAATGTACGGAAGGACTGTCGGAAACACACCTAAATATATAACGCTCAAAGTGATTTCTATAGGAGCTGCTACGATTTCTTCATAAATCCCAGGTAAAAAAATAAGCATACATACAGTACCAGACCAAATTGTATATATTGTAAATGGCAAGAAACCATACTTTTTCAAGTACGACTTTTGGAAAACGAAAAATAGGCTTTCTGAAAATGCCGCTAATAATATTAGGAATACCCCACTATTCAATTGAATGGAATCTCCTTGATTTAATGATAAAAAAGTAATTCCTACTAAACTAATTACACCACCGATCCACCCATTTAATTTCATTTTTTCATTTAAAAAAACAGAAGCAAGAATTGCAGTTAATATAGGTGTTACAGATACAATTAAACTAGCAGGTCCAGCATTTACACTCTTTTCACCGTAGTTCAGCGCAATATGATAAATAGTAAATCCTAGAGCGCCAAATATAAAAATTACTGGAATGTCTTTTAAGTCAGGTAAACGTAATTTGTATATAAACGAAAACAGTAGAAGAATCAAAGAAGCTATTAATAATCGTAGCAATGTGAGGTGTTCAGGCGTGTAAGCTTCAAGGCCCATACGAATTCCTGGAAAAGCTGTCCCCCATATAAGAATTGTAAAAGCATGAGCACATACAATACGAGAATTCCATTTTTTATTCTGCATATTTTTTCTCCCTCTCCAATAAACCAGCCATTTTTTAATTACCAATTATTT
>NZ_BOQD01000136.1 GCF_018332515.1 Bacillus hominis
TGTAATTTTTAGCGTGCTTTATATGAGAAAATAAAAATTTTAAATAGGTTAAAAATTTTTAGCCTGTACAGGGAAGTGTTTTGAAATTGAATATTTTCGTTAATGCAACTGCACTTGATGCAAGAGGCTCATATTCACTTATTAAAACTTTTTTGATTGAGTTAAATGAGGAAGAGAATTATCTCAAAAAAATGGGGATAAAATTAACAATTTTGGTGGCAAAAAAGGAATTATGTAGTTTTAGTACAGAAAATATAAAAATCAATTACGAACCGTATCCTAAAAAGAGTCTCTTGCATAAGTTCCTTTTTGAAAATAGTTTATTACCTAAAATATTAAAGGGTAGCAAGGTAGACGCATATCTGTCTTTACAAAATATAGGATTATCCAGGATCGAGATTCCACAATTCACGTTGGTACATCAAGGTCTATTGTTAGAGAATTTGAAATTGAACGAATTGGAATATAAAAATAATATTAAATATAAGTTAATTATGAAATGGACGTTAAAATGGCAAGTGAAGAAAATCACAGGAATTATTGTGCAGACAAAATGGATGATGCAAGCCATAAAAAAAGATTTCAACTATAAAGGAAATATAAAAGTAATTAGGCCAAAAACTAAAGATATAACTAGTAATATTGATAGTTTAGAAGAAGAAGTAACAAATAAATTTAAAACCAACAGTATCAAGCTTTTTTATCCAACCAATGAAGAAAAGTATAAAAATAATACAAGGTTAATTAATGCTATACGAAAATATAATGAAGAAAATGAAAGAAAAGTTACTCTATATTTAACTACCGAGGGTGAAGATGAAAAATATATTAAGTATTTGAGTAAGGTTCCTTATGGAGGGATATATAATATTTATAAAATGAGTGATGCCTTAATTTTTCCTTCGCTAGTAGAGTCATTAGGATTGCCGATATTAGAAGCAAAACAAAGTAATATTGATTTAATATTGGCAGATTTACCTTATGGAAGGGAAGTAGGGGGAGAAAGCGCTGTTTTCTTTAATCCGCGTGATATAACAGATATTGTAGAAAAAATTAAAGAATATATTAATAAAATAGATAATAATGAGAAAAATAATCCCTGTGAATTAGATGCACAAGAAGATTCTTATATTGACTATACTAAATTTATTTATGAATCTCTTAGAGATAAGAAAAATAGTAAATGAGGAATTTATGAGTGAAACAAAATATAATTCGATCAGCATTTTGGGTCATGCTAATAACATTTTTAAGTAAATTTTTAGGATTTTTTCGTGAAATATTAATTGGAATTCAATATGGAGTAAACTACCAAACAGATGCTTTTTTTCTAGCGACATCTTTGCCACAAATAATTTTTTCAAGTATTTTATTATCAATTTCCACTGCATTTATTCCAATGTATACAGACATAGTTACTAAAACTAATAAAGAAAAAGGAATGGAGTATACAAACCGAATATTAAATACAGTCATAATTTTTTCGGTGTTAGTAACTATCATATGTATGGTATATTCAGAGGATATCGTTAAAGTATTGGCTGGGGGATTTAATGAAGAAGCGACGAAGATAACGGTAAAGTTCCTCTTAATTTCTCTCCCGATGTGTATATTTTTAGCCATAAGCCAAATATTCACAGGTTTTTTACAATCTAATCAACAATATATTGCATCGGCAGCAATTAATATACCTGCTAATATATTATTGCTATGTGTAATGTTATTGGTTAACGGAACTAATATTGAAAGTCTAGTCTGGGCAACTGTAGGGGGAACATTATTACAAATTTTTGTGCAACTCCCCTTTTTAAAACGTCAGCGATATTCATATAGATTAACACTAGGTTGGCATGATAATTATGTTAGAGATACATGGAAGCTGGTCATTCCGGTATTTATAAGTACATCAATTCAGCAAATAAATTTGTTGATAGATAGAATGTTAGCCTCTGGTTTAGAGGAAGGAAGTATTTCAGCATTGAATTTTGCAACTAAACTTAATGGATTTGTGTTTGGGATAGTTGCTACATCAATTGCAACTATTATATTTCCAATTTTAAGTAAATACCAATCCGAAAAAGATATGGTAGAATTTCAAAAAACTACTGTAAGATCACTAAATCTAATTACAATAATTACTTTGCCGATTGTAGTATTGACAATGGTACTTAATAAGCCAATAATCCAACTACTTTTTGAACATGGTGCTTTTAATAATGAAGCAACTATAATGACAGCAGGTGCTTTATTTTACTATGCGTTTGGAATGTTATTTTTGGGTTATCGTGAGGTGTTAAATCGTGTGTTTTATTCTTTTCATGATACAAAAACGCCGATGGTTAACGGTATCATAGCCATAGTAGTAAATATTATTTTTAGTATCGTTTTAGCAAAATTCATGAGTTTTAAAGGAATAGCCTTGGCATCTAGTATAGCTGCTGCTGTAACCTCTATTTTATTGCTGAGAAGTATGTACTACAAATTTAATATTAAGTTAGGTTTTAAAATGGTAACTACTACTTTAAAGATACTAGTTGCATCAATTATATCGGGTAGTTCATCGAAATTTGCATATGAAAACTTTAATATTGATAGTATACAAGGTGATCTAATAATTGCATTAAAATTAATGTTTAGTGTAATAATTGGAATGTTAATATATATTGTGTCTATTTACCTTTTTAAGGTAGAAGAAGTAAATGTAATAACAAAATCACTAAAAGGCAGATTTACTAAAAATCAATAAATTAATTACCGATAAAGGAGAAAGTAATGAATTTGTTGTATCGATTAATAACTAAGTTTAGACTCGTATTCTTTTTATGGTTAATTAATCTTGTATCTTTTACAAGATTATATAAAACTAAAAGATTTTTACTATGTATGGCAGGGGTTAAATGTGGGCGAAATGTAAGAATTGGTGGAAAAATTTTTATATTATCCAATAATTGTATTATAGGTAACAATGTATGGTTAGGGGACAATATTAAAATTTATAATTCATATCCTTCTAGAGTAGAAATTGGAGATAATATCGACATTGCCCCTAATTGTACTTTGTGTACAGGAACTCATGATATTGGAACAAAAGAACAACGAGCTGGAGAAGGAAGAGTACAAAATATAATAATTAATAGCGGTACATGGCTGGGGATAAATTCTGTAATTATAGCAGGGGTTATTGTAGGTACAGGAAATGTGATAGCTGCAGGCTCAGTAATAATTAACAATACTGAAAATAATGTGTTAATGGGAGGAGTACCAGCTAAAGTTTTAAAGAAATTAAACGAATAAATGTTCGTTTAATTTCTCAAAGGTATATTTGGGATGTATATTAAGAGCAATATATATTCCAATAATATTAAGGTGAAAATATTCTCAAGGAATGGTGTCAATGGATAAAATCCTTTATTTAGCCTTCATTAGGGAGGATTCAGAGAGTTTAGGTTTCGTAAAAAAAGTATACTCACAATGTAAGGCATTTAATGAATTAAGTAATGAGAGTTATTTGTATATATCTCGTAAGGATAGTGCAGAATTATATCGTTTTAGTGCAAGTGGAATGGAAAGTATATATTCGTTTAGCTACTCTAGGAAAGCACGTTTTAAAGAAACAAATTTTTTGATGCGGAAATTAAAAAATCTAATGCGTTTTCGGGAGTTTTTAAAAGGCTTTAAAGAAGCGATAAAAATTATTGAACCTAGTAAAGTCTATATAAGAAGGATTAGTTTTGTCACAAATAGTTTGATAGAGTTAATTAGCGATTTAAATAATAGAGGTATTAAAGTATTTTATGAATATCCAGATTTTCCAGATATACCTTGGGTTAAATTGAAAAAAAAGGGTATAAGTAACCTTATAAAATATAGATTTGAGAAAAATAGAATTAATAAACTTAAAAAACATTTATATAGATTAGTGGCTATATCGGTGGATGAATCAATAAAAGATAAAGATGTAGAAATAATATATATTCGGAATGGTATAGATATAAATGAGATTAAGGTGAGCGAGAGAGAAAGAGAAACTAAGAAAATTCATGAGATTAATCTTGTAGGTGTTGCTAATTTAGGATTTTGGCATGCGTATGATAGAGTACTTAAAGGGATGCAGGAATATTATCGAAGTAGCATTCCACAATCGATAGTAGTTAATTTTCATATAGTAGGTGAAGGGAAAGAGAAGAGGAATTTAGAGGGAATTGTGGCAGACTATAAATTACATGATTATGTCACTTTTCATGGATCTAAAAATGGTCAAGAACTAGATAGAATTTTTGATAAAAGTGACATTGGCATAGGAATTTTAGGGAATCATCGAAAAGAGTTATATGGGGACTCATCTTTAAAAAATAGAGAGTATTGTGCAAGAGGAATCCCTTTTGTTATTGCTGCAACAGATTTGGATTTTCCAGACGAAATAAATTTTGTGCATCATATAAATGCCGATGATTCATCTGTTAATATAGATGAGCTTATAAATTTTTATAAACAATTAGGTTCAGAAGATATTAAGAGTGTTATGAGGGAATATTCTGAGAGAAATCTGCAATGGAAAGAAAAGATGAAAGTTATACTTAGTGAGTAAAGAAAAATTTAATTATAATTAATAAATCCCCTTATAATAAAGGGGATTTTTATGTGAAGAGGGATAAATCAATGAAAAAAATTGTCTTTGTAATCAATTATTTTTACCCGGATTTTGCATCTACAGGTCAGCTAATGACAGAGCTTTGTCTGGATTTACAAAATGATTTTGATATAACAGTTATTGCCGCTCAACCAAGCTACGCTGGTGAGAGAGTCAATTCAAAAAAATTATTCGAGGAAGATCGTTTAGATAATATGAAAATCATTCGGATTCGTTTGCCAGAAGTTGATAAGAATTCTAAATTAAGTCGAATGAAGTATATATTCTCTTATTTTGTGTTAGCGAATATTGCCCTTTTAAAGGAAAAGGGAGTAGATGTTATTTACACAATTTCACAGCCACCAGTGTTAGGGGGGCTAATTGGAACGATTGGGAAGTTCTTAAAAAAATCAAAACATGTTTATAATGTTCAGGATTTTAATCCAGAGCAAGCAGCGGCAGTAAGTTATACAAATAAGCAATCGGTATTTAAAATTGCTAAAAAAATAGACATGATGAATTGTAAATATTCAGATTGTGTTATTGTTGTTGGGAATGATATGAGTGAAACGCTCAAGCGACGTTTTAATGGGAAAAAAGTACCGAACCATACAGTTATTAATAATTGGACGAATGAACAGGAAGTCATTCCATTAGATAAATCAAATGAACAGATTCAGCAATTCTTAAAAGACAATGACTTGGAAGATAAGTTTATTATTATGTACTCTGGAAATATAGGGCTATATTATGATCTTGAAAATATTATCCATGTTACGGAGCATTTTAAGGAGTATAAAGATATTGCCTTTGTATTTATCGGTGAGGGTGCTGTAAAAAAAGATATGGAAATTTTTGTTGAGGACAACAATATTCAGAATGTATTCTTCCTACCATATCAGCCTAAGGAGTTTATTAAGTATTCTCTAAATGTTGCAGATGTTCATTTAGTTGTAAATCAAAAAGGAATCAAAGGTGTTTCGGTCCCAAGTAAAATTTATGGTGTTATGGCTGCTGGAAAACCGATATTAGGCGTGCTGGAACAAGGTAGTGAGGCACAAATGCTTATTGAAAAAAGTAATTCAGGAATTGTAGTGGAGCCGCAAGATTATAACGGTATTATTCATACGATAGAACAATTCTATCGCATGGAAGAGGCTAAAGTGAAGGAAATGGGCTTAAACGGTCGTAAGTATTTAGATGAGAATCTAAAGCGTGAAATTTCTATTGATAAATATCGAAATCTATTAAAACAGATAGCAAAATCTCAATAATAAATGATGAAAGGAATGCTTAAGCTATGAAAATTGCAGTGGTGGGTACAGGCTATGTCGGCTTAGTTACAGGAGTTGCATTATCCCATATTGGACACGATGTTACATGTGTTGACATTGATGAAAAAAAGGTAGAACGTATGAGAAAAGGTATTTCTCCTATATATGAGCCAGGATTAGAGGAGCTTATGCTTCAAAATATTGAAGCGAATAGGCTCTTTTTTACGACAAGCCATCAAGACGGATTTCAAAATGCGCAAGTAATCTATATTGCGGTAGGTACGCCGGAGCGAGAAGATGGATCGGCAGATTTATCTTACATTGAGCAGGTTGCAAAAGACATCGCTAAAAACGTACAACATGACATTATTGTTGTAACCAAAAGTACAGTTCCTGTTGGAACGAATCATTATATAAAACAAATAATTTTAGAAAACCTTAATAAAAATATTAAAGTTGAGGTTGTATCTAATCCTGAGTTTTTAAGAGAAGGTTCTTCTGTATACGATACCTTTAATGGAGATCGTATTGTAGTGGGCTCTGATAGTGTAGAAGCAGCAAATGTTATTGAGGAAATTAATAAATCGTTTGGTATTCCTGTTTATAAGACAGATATTCGTAGTGCAGAAATGATAAAGTATGCGTCTAATGCATTTTTAGCAACTAAAATCAGTTTTATAAATGAAATTGCAAACATTTGTGAAAAAGCTGGAGCAAATATTGAAGATGTGGCTCATGGCATGGGTTTAGATCAACGCATTGGTTCTATGTTTTTGAAAGCTGGAATTGGTTACGGTGGATCATGTTTCCCAAAAGATACAAAAGCGCTAACAAAAATTGCATCTAACGTAGATCTTGATTTTACGCTTTTAAAAGCTGTTGTTGAAGTGAACAATAAGCAACAACATAAGTTGGTTAAAGCTGCACAGTCAAAATTAGGATCATTACGGGATAAAAAAGTTGCTGTACTTGGATTAGCATTTAAACCAAATACAGATGATATGCGTGAAGCTGCTTCTATAGTTATTATTAAAGAACTACTTGGTGAGGGAGCTGATGTAACGGCATATGATCCGGTAGCAATTGAAAATGCTAAAAAATTACTTCCTGGAACAGTCGAATTTACAAAAGAGTTACAAGAGGCTTTATTAGATAAAGATTTAGTTTTCATTGTAACAGAGTGGCAGGAAGTAAAAGAATTAGACTTAAGTTTGTTTGCTAAACTTATGAGGAATCCAATTGTATTTGATGGGCGCAATTGCTTTGATTTAAAAGAAGTAAGTAAGCATGAGATAGATTATTATTCAATAGGGCGTAGTAATGTGCAAAATATTGGACAGTTAGTTTAATTAATCTTGTCAAGATAATCAGTTTTTAACAAAAAGGAGATAGAATATTGAAGTTAATCTTGTTATCAGGTGGATCTGGAAAACGTTTATGGCCATTATCAAATGATACTCGTTCTAAGCAGTTTCTAAAAGTGTTAGAAAGTGAAGAAGGTACTCGGCAATCAATGGTGCAACGTGTATGGGGACAAATAGAGTCAGTTGGTTTAAATGAATCGGCAGTTATTGCTACGTCAAAAACACAAACAGAGATGATTCATAACCAGTTAGGAATGAACGTTCCATTAATTGTTGAACCGGAGCGTAGAGATACATTCCCGGCAATTGCTCTTGCTAGTGCATTTCTATTTTCTGAACAACGTACAAATTTAGATGAAACAGTTATTGTATTGCCAGTAGATCCTTATGTTGAAGATAGTTTTTTTGAAAGAGTAAAAGATTTAGAGTTAGCATTACAAAATTCAGATGCCGATTTAGCTCTTATGGGGGTTGAACCAACATACCCATCTTCTAAGTATGGGTATATTGTACCAACTGAAGAAGCTACTACATATGAATATTTTAACGTATCACGTTTTACAGAAAAACCGAGTGAGGAAAAAGCAGTAACACTAATAGAGCAAAAGGCTTTATGGAACTGTGGCGTATTTGCCTTCAAGCTACGTTATCTAATCAATATTTTGGAAGAAAAGAATCTTCCAATTCTGTATCATGATTTATCTAAACATTATAGTGATTTACCAAAAATTAGTTTTGATTATGAAGTTGTAGAAAAGGCAAATCACATTGTTGCCTTACCTTACAGTGGATATTGGAAAGACTTAGGGACGTGGAATACATTAACGGAAGAAATGGCTACAACCCAAATTGGTAAAGGCGTAATTAGTGAGGATTCTCACAATACACATGTAGTAAATGAATTAGAAGTTCCGGTAACAGTTGTTGGTCTTTCCGATGTTGTTGTTGCAGCGAGTCCAGATGGTATTTTAGTTTCAGATAAAGCTTCTAGTCCAAAAATTAAGGATCTAATTGGCTCATTCGATCAACCGCCGATGTACGAAGAACGCATTTGGGGATGGTCTAAAGTGTTAGATTACGCAAAATATGAAAATGAAGAGATGGTAACGAAGAGAATTTGTATAGAAGAAAATCAAAATTCTACTTATCATTACCATAATTTACGGAACGAAGTATGGACAATTATTCGCGGTGAAGGAGAACTTATTTTAGAAGATCATATTCGTCGTGTAAAAGCAGGTGATATTGTACATATTCCAGCTGGTAAAAAGCATGCTATTCGTGCATTGAGTGAATTAGAATTTATTGAAGTACAAACGGGGAAAGAAGTAGTAGATACGGATTTTGTTCGTTTGTATACAAAATGGGACGATATTTTGAAGCATTATTATCAATCACAAGCACAAGTAATTATGTAACAGCTAGTGTATTCTAGCTGTTATTTTTCGAGGATAAATTTATGAAAACATTTGTTTTTTATGTTTCAGAATATGGATTCGGGCATGCGACAAGATGTATTGCACTGATTAGAGAAATATTGAATGTAAGAAAAGATGTACAGATCATTGTTTGTAACTCATTTGCATTGCAATTTATTCGCACATCATTAACTGAGTATGGAAATAGGGTTATTTTCCATGATGTGGAGACTGATGTTGGATTTATTCTAAAAGAGCATTCATTGGATTTAGATAAAGAAAAATTGGAACAGTCATATAAAGAGTTTTGTGAGAAGTTACCTCAAAAAATTAATAGTGAATTTGCTTTTTTAAGTGCTTTTTCTATTGATTGCATTGTTTCTGACATTTCACCAATTGCTTTTGAAGTAGCAGATAAGTTAGCAGTGCCATCTATAGGGATTTCAAATTTCACGTGGTATACAGCTTATAAAAACGTTGTGCCGGATGATTTGCTTCAAATATTTAAAAGTATGTATAAAAAAATGGATTATTTTTTCACATTAGCCGGAAGTAATGAAAACAATTGGGCTAGATTAAATACGACTTCTTTTAATTTTTATAGTAGAGCAGTTAACTCGTTAGAAGTAAAGAAACTTGAGCGGAAGTTAAATCCGACAGGTAAGAAACAAATTATCTTTATGCCAATTGGAATGAAAATTGATATAGGAGATATAAACGAACTACCACTTTGGGATGATGAAAGATATGTTTTTATTGTTTCTCATAATATGAAGATTGAGCATGAAAATGTGTATAAAATCCCAGAAAACTATACAGAATCACAAAATTATGTGGCAACTGCAAATGGTATTATTTCCAAAGCAGGTTGGGGTACTGTTGGTGAAGCAGTTCTCCAAAATAAGCCGTTATTAATTATTAATAGAAAAGGTATGCTTGAGGACCAAAATACTATCCAATTTTTAAAAAATAATAATTTATGTAATTTAATTACTTGGGAAGAGTTACGGGGTGTAGATATTGGAAGATACATGGATACCCCGAATTCTAAATATCAAAATGAGGTGCATACTATTGTATCTTACATCTTTGAAGTTGCAATATCGTAATTTTTAGTAGGAAAGAAGGTTTTATACAAGAATGAAATCACCATTATTTTTACAACCGGTTCTCCAAGAAAGAATTTGGGGAGGAAAATCATTAGAAAAATTTAATTATGATTTATCTTCTGAATTAATTGGGGAATGCTGGGGGATTTCAGCGCATCCAAACGGGATAAGTATTGTGAAAGAGGGACCGTATATAGGAAAAACTCTTGAACAATTATGGAAGAAGGAGAAACATTTATTTGGAGAATGTTTAACTGAGAAATTTCCGTTATTAACAAAAGTACTAGATGCTAATAAAGACTTATCTGTACAAGTACATCCAAATGATGAATTTGCAAAAGTTTATGAGAATGGTGAACTTGGGAAAACCGAGTGTTGGTACATTATTGACTGTAAAGAGAATGCTCAATTGGTATATGGTCATACTGCTTATACAAAATTAGAATTTGAAGAGATGGTTAATGAGGGGAACTGGGACGGTTTACTTCGCAAAGTGCCTATTAAACCAGGTGACTTCTTTTATGTACCAAGTGGAACTATCCATGCTCTTTGTGAAGGAACAGTAGTATTAGAAACACAACAAAGTTCGGATACTACATATAGAGTATACGATTATGATCGAATAGATGTGAATGGTAATAGGCGTGAGCTACATTTAGATAAAGCGATTCAAGTTTCGAATATTCCACATAAAGATTATCAAGTTTGTCCAACAATTATTGAAGGAAATGGTGCATTAATTACAACTTACATACAAGAAAAATATTTTTCTGTATATAAATGGGTAATTAAAGAAGAAGCGTCATTTCAACAAAAGAATCGTTTTCAACTAGTTAGTATAATCGAGGGAGAAGGAAAGTTAACTACAGTTGATGGGTGCTTTTCCATTAAAAAAGGTGATCACTTTATTTTGCCAATAACAATAGAGAACTTTATTATAAAAGGAAATCTTACTGCTATTGTATCTCATTCGTAGAATGATAATTTCTCTTTTATTTTGGGTCAGCTTTAAGGTAATATAATGAAGTAGTAGGAAATTTATTATGTTATTTATAAATATTGATAAAGAAGGTAAAAAATATGAAGAAGAAAATTTTATTTTGGATTTTAGGTATAATAGGTTTTCTGGTAATTGCAGGAGGAGCGTATGCGTATTATGTGTATTCTAATGTATCTAATACATTAGATGCAGTACATAAGCCATTGAATCGTGATAAGTCTGAAAAACGTGACGAGAAAGTAGATGTCGCAGATAAGAAGCCGATATCTATTTTATTAATGGGTGTGGATCAAAGAGCCGAAGAAACAGGGCGTTCAGATTCATTAATGTTATTTACGCTAAATCCACAAAAAAAATCTATGAAAATTACTAGTATACCACGTGATTCTTATACGGAAATTGTGGGGAAAGGTAAAAAAGATAAGATTAATCATGCCTATGCTTTTGGTGGTATTGATATGGCTGTAAAAACAGTTGAAAATTTTCTGAATATCCCGGTTGATCATTATATTGAGGTCAATATGGAAGGATTTAAGGATATTGTAAATGCGGTAGGTGGGGTAGAGGTTAATAATGATATGGAATTTACATATGGAGAACACTTTGAAAAAGGTAATATCCATCTGAATGGGGAACAAGCATTATTCTACTCAAGAATGAGATATGAAGACCCACGTGGTGACTTCGGTCGCCAAATGCGTCAACGTCAAGTCATCCAAGCAGTAATTAAAAAAGGTGCAAGTGTATCTTCTCTAGCAAGTTACGGTGACGTATTAAAAGCAATTGAGAAAAACGTAAAAACAAGCTTAACTCAAGATCAAATGTTTGATATTCAAAAGAACTATAAAGATTGCTTGCAGAATAGTGAAGAAATCCAAATCCCAGGTGACGGTCACAAAGCCGCTGACGGTATTTGGTACTACTATGTTCCAGATGCAGCAAAACAAGATTTAACGAACAAGTTAAGAGCGCATCTTGAATTGACTAAGTAATGTTTATTGAACCCAACTCCTTTGGAAGGAGTTGGGTTTATTTTTGCCTAGATTTATATTAGTATTATATATTGTGAGATTAATAGATGAGGTGAATCGATGAATAAGAAAGCATTGCTTGTCCTATTTATTTTTGTATTGTTTGTCGCTTCGGTTGTGAGCGGTAAATTATACTGGAATAAGAAGATTGCGAATGCAACAGGACAAACGAGTGAAGTAACGAAAACAAAGGCTGAAATGAAAGATAGCGTAGCGAAGAAAGAAGAGAAAAAAGAAGAGAAAAAACAAGATGCAAAGTCATCTTTTAATGAAGCATACGCAAAGAACTTGCCAGATGCAGTGAAAGAGAAGTTAAAAAAAGCTGCTCAGGATAAAAAGGCAGTAAATCTTGTTATTGTTGGTGATGAAGCTTCTTCATCTGAAAAAGATACTTGGGTAGCTAAGTTCACTGCTAATTTAGAGGCTTCTTACGGTAAAGGTTTATGGAATGTGACGGTAAAGGAATATAAGGGTGAAAGTACAGAAGAGTTAATCGCGAATAAACGTGATAAAGAGATTGCGAAAGATAATCCAGATGTGATTTTATTTGAGCCACCATTTATTACTGATAATAGTAAAACTGGTAATGGGAACTCTGTAGTAAATACACAGAAGTTTGTTCAAGCACTTTCTACTAGTGCGAAAGACGCTACAATTATGATTCAACCATCAAACCCAGTGTATGGTGCGAAGAATTATCCGAAAGCAATTGAAGCATTAAAACAATTTGCGACGCAAAATGGTTATACATATGTTGATCATTGGGGAGCATGGCCTGATGCAACAACGAAAGCAATTTTACCGTACTTACAAGAAGAATTCGGTTTCCCAAGTGCTAAAGGGCATGAAGTTTGGGCACAATATGTAACGGATTATTTTGTAGCTAAGTAATAAAGGATGTTTAAATAAAAGAAATTAAATTACTACTTTAAAAGGTATGTGTTTTATAGCATACCTTTTTAATTTGAAATTGGAGGATAATAATATGAGTTGGAAACAAGAATTTGACCGTTGGTTATCTTATGAAAATATGAATACAAAATTAAAAGAACAGCTAGA
>NZ_BOQD01000137.1 GCF_018332515.1 Bacillus hominis
AAAAGAAATACAAACTGGCCAAGTCGGAATACTCGTTTATTCAACAAAGAATGGCAATATAGTTGCTTCCCATAACAATGAGCTATATGTTCCGTTAGCATCAGCAGCAAAAGTAGCAATTGGATTTGTAGTAGCAAAAATGGTAAAGGACAAACAAATTAGTTGGAATGATACACTTCATCACATTAAGTTTAATCCAAATGAGGATAGTGAGCAGTTATATCCTCATTTACAGGGAAGAAATACATTAACACTTAATAAAGCGGTTGAAGTGATGATAGCTTGTCACGACAGTTATATTGCTAAGTCAATTGTTATGTATTGCGGAGGATGGGATACTGTCAGAGAATATATTTCAACATACTTTTCGAAGATTCATATACAGGAAAATCCTAGAGATGAGCAAAATGTAGGAGAGTTAAATCAAGTTCTTTCACTTTTAGTACATATATTTCAAGGTTACAAATCAGAACCAGTAGTATGGGAGCCAATTATTAATGGAATGGTAAGACAGCAAGGCGAATATGAAGGAATACCTTCATATCATTTAGCTCATATGACAGGTGGATTGCCCACAGCTACAATAAATATTGGTATAATGGGAATGTTTCATGAATTCCCGTTCCTTTATGTTATTGGGGGGGAAGATTTACCTAATCGACTTGAAAATAAAGATGTTGATGAAACTATTACAACAGCTTTGAAATACATATACAAAGAATATAGTGAAAGCATGTTAGGGGTGAACGATTGAAAAGAAACTTAAAAACTTCAACGATCATCATTTTAATTTTAACAATTATTGCTTTGGAAGTTGGAATCGCACTATATGATCGTACTTTGTCATTAAATACAATTTATTTTGCAGCGATTCTTATTTGTATTGTATCGCTTTTTGGAACACGTGTTTCTGAAGAGAAAGAAAGTACATCGGAACAGAGACGAAGAAAAACGGCTCTTATATTTTGGCCATCTATTTTATTATTAATTGTTAGTTTTGTAATTATAAGTTATGTAAGAATAGGCTATGTCTCTGTACCAGGGATAATTGGTTTCTCATGCTTTATTACATATGGCGGATTTGTATTTATTAGTATTTTAAAGAAAAGAAATAAAAATTAAATGTAGCTTACTAAGTTGAAAGGAGGCAATATATATGAAACACATAGAGAATGGTACTCGTATTGAAGGAGAATACATTAAAAATAAAGTAATTCAATATAATATGTCCATCTTAACAGATGAAGTAAAACAGCCGATGGAACAAGTAAGTTTTGTAGTGAAAGATGAGGAAGGGAAAATTTTTGGTGGCGTAACAGGAACGATGTATTTTTATCACCTACATATCGATTTTTTATGGGTTGATGAATCAGTTCGTTATGACGGATACGGCAGTCAATTGCTACATAAAATCGAAGAAATTGCGAAGGAAAAAGGGTGTAGACTAATCATACTAGATTCCTTTAGTTTCCAAGCACCTGAATTTTATAAAAAGCATGGTTATCGAGAGTTTGGGGTCGTTGAAGATCATCCTAAAGGATATCGTCAACATTTTTTAGAAAAAAGACTTTAATATAATTATATTATGTTTACTAGGAGAATGGAGAATGTACACGTTTAAATTACAACATGAACAGCCAATCTGTGCAGAAAAAATAAAGAAACTTTACGATTCTGTAGATTGGTGGCCAGAAAGAAAAGAAGTCGATATTCAAAAAATGTTAAAGAATAGTATAGCAATTGGAGTATGGGAAGAAAAAGAATTAATTGGATTTGCTAGAGTTGTTACTGATGGTGTTTTTCGGGCGTATATTGAAGATGTTGTCGTACATGAAAGTGTAAGAAATAAAGGTATTGGTGAGAAGATGCTAACAATGTTACTGAAAGAGATATCTCATATTGATATTGTTAGTCTATTTTGCGGAGAGAAACTAATAAAGTTTTATGGTGAACAGCAGTTTCAAGCGACGAAGCAAATTGTGATGCATCGTAATCAAATAGTGAAAGAATAAGAGGTGCCAATTAGAATGAATGCAACGAGAGCATATTGTTTATCGAAAAGAAAAGCGACAGAAGATTCTCCAGATGGCTGGAGTGCAACATGTATGAGGATCGATAATAAAATATTTGCGATAGTAAACCATGAAGAAGGTGAAAAAGCTGCGATTACATTAAAGTGTGATCCGGAACTTGCTTTGCGAATAAGAGAAGATTATCCAGAAACGATTATTCCTGGATATCATATGAATAAAAAGCATTGGAATACAGTGTACATACATAAAGATGTAGGGCAAGAACAAATTAATAAGATGATAGATTGGTCGTATGATTTAGTACTACAATCATTTTCAAAGAAAAAACAGCAAGAGATAATGGATTAAATACAAAGTGAAGTCGACCATAAATAGCTAGTAAAATGATTATATTTTACTAGCTATTTACAGTTTTAAATTATAAAATAGGGGATTTTGAAATGAATACGAAACGAAATAGATTACTATATGCAGTGTTTATTATAGTTGTTATTATTTTAGGTCTTAGTTCAAGAAAGTTTGCTTTTGCGTTACCTGATCTATTAAATGATTACTTAGGTGATGCTTTATGGGCACTAATGATTTTCACGGGATTTGGTTTTTTATTTCCTAAAATAGAAACGAAGAAATTAGTTTTTATTAGTTTGCTATTTTGCTACGGGATTGAAATTAGCCAATTGTACCATGCGGCTTGGATAGATAGCATTCGTACAACGACTTTAGGTGGACTCGTATTAGGGTACGGATTTTTGTGGAATGATTTAGTGGCTTATACAATTGGTGTTGGGATAGGAATGTTTTGTGAGTGTATGTTACGGAAGAAATAAGAGATTTAAAAAAGGGGGATTTGTATATGGAGTATGCACTGGAAATTGCAAAGTTTTGGTTTCAAGATAAAGATGTCACAGCTACTGAAATTCAACCTAACGTAACGAAGATTCATTGTAATAAAAAAGCGTATATTTTAAAGGAAAAGGGATCGATAAAACAGTTTCTAGTTGAACTAAATGTATTAGAACGGCTTGATGAAAAAAGAGTTAAAGTACAAAAATTAGTGAAAACGAGAAATGATGAAAGGTACGTATTTTATAGAGAGAAGAATTATTGTTTGTACGAATATGTTGCCGGAAGTGTACTAGAAATAAAAGATACAGAAAAGCTAAAAGTGCTAGGAAGTACAATTGGAGAGGAAATAGCTAATTTACATCACGAACTAAATTCAGTGAATAGTGCTAACGAGTTAATAAAAAGAGAGTTATATAAAGTGGTATACGAATGGGCGTTACCGAATTTAGTAAAGAATGAGCATGTTCATCGGAATGTAATTCAAAAAATGGATCAAATACATACAACTTTCAAGGAAACGGTTCACTCATTACCGAAACAAATTATTCATCGCGATATGCACTTATCAAATGTGATCTTTAAAGAAAGTGATTTTCAAGGGTTTATCGATTTTGAACTTCTAGAAGAAAACGTTAGAGTATTCGATTTATGCTATTGCTGTACAAGTATTTTAAGTGAGATATTTAGTGATGAAACATTAAGAGGGAAATGGTTACAAATTGTAAGTGAAATTTTTAAAGGATATTATAAGCAAAACATTTTAACGAGAGAAGAACTAAAATCAATTTGGTATGTAATGCTTTCAATTCAAGTTATATTTATTACTTATTTTGTTCGGTTAAAAGATTTACTAAAGTTAAATGAAGAGATGTTTTTATGGATTTTTGCTAATAAGGAAGATATTGAAGAATCTATAGAAAGAATCGTACTCATATGAAAAAAATTATATTAATTGGTTCTGGTGGTTCAGGAAAATCTACATTAGCAAGGCTGTTAGGAAATAAACTAAAAATACAGGTGTATCATCTTGATGCGTTATTTTGGAAACCGAATTGGGAAGGTGTTCCGAGAGAGGAACAAAGAACAGTTCAAAATGACTTAATTAAAGAAGAAAAGTGGATTATTGATGGGAATTATGGCGGGACAATGGACATAAGAATTAACGCAGCTGATACAATTATCTTTCTTGATATTCATAGAACAATATGTGTTTATCGTGCTTTTAAAAGAATTGTGCAATATCGGAATAAAACAAGACCGGATATGGGCACTGGATGTGAAGAAAGATTTGATTTGCAATTTTTTAAATGGATATGGGAATATCCTAAGTCGAAAAGACCTGCAATTTTAACAAAACTAGATCAATTAAGTAAGAACAAAAAAGTTATTATTTTAAAATCTCCAAATGAGGTTCAACGATTCTTAACAGAAGTAAGGTAAGGGTTGCTGTATTAGAAATTAAACTATGTTCCATTTTGAAATGGGGGATAATAATGAAAGAAATCATTCGCTCAATTGATTCTTATATGGTGAAAATCCCGGCAGGAGAAATAATATTAAGAGATGATCGAATTAAACAGCAATGGAATGTTCAAATTAAACCATTTCTTCTTGCAAAGTATGTTGTAACGATGGAAACATATTATGCTTTTACGAATAGTACGGCAAATGATTATAAACATAGCAACAAGCCAATTGTAAATATGTCATGGAATGATGCAATCGCTTTTTGTAATTTACTTTCAAAAAAAGCAGGATTAAAAGAGTATTATTTTATTAGTGATGGCGGTCAAATGGTTAGTTGTAATTTAGATTCGAACGGCTACAGATTACCTTCTGAAGCTGAGTGGCAATATGCATGTAAAGCAAGGACTACTGGATACATATATGGAGAACTTAATAAGATAGCTTGGTATAATGGAAACTCAGGTGGACAAATTCATGAGGTCGGTAAAAAAGAACCAAATGCATGGGGACTATATGATATGTTGGGGAACGTTTGGGAATGGTGCTATGATTTGTATGATGAAAAAGTGTACGGATCGTACCGGATTTTCCGAGGTGGTAGCTGGGCTGAAGGAGCGAGAGGGTGCGGTGCTACTTGTCGCCGCCGTAGCCATCCTACATTTCATATAGATGATCTTGGTTTTAGGCTTGCTAGGTCAATTTAGCAGGCGAATGAAACAAAGAGTATGGAGAGTATCCATACTCTTAACAATATGAAAATGATTTAACTTAAGGAGTGTATGTAATGGCTAGAGTTTTATTCATTAACACCGGATCAGAAGGACATATAAATCCAACATTACAAGTTGTAGAAGAACTGATTTCCCGGGGTGAAGAGGTAGTTTATTTTTCAACAGAATCTTTCCGGGAGCGTATTGAGAAAACAGGTGCTACTGTTCGAACAATTGACGATCAAAAGTTTTTAAAAGCTTTTCTTTCCGGTGGCCGAAATTATTTACAAGAAAGAATTAATGGCCTTCTACATACAGCGGATATTGTAATACCAAGCGTTCTTGAACAAATTGAAGGGGAACATTTTGATTATATGATTCATGATTCTATGTTTGGATCGGGCCATTTAATTGCTCAAATTCTTAAACTTCCAGCAATTAATTCATGCACATCTTTTGCACAGGATGAAAAATCATTTAAACAAATGTTAGACCATCTTTCTAAAAATATCCCGCTGGAAATTCAGGATAGAATACATAATGATTTTCAAAACTTAACAAAAGGAATTGCAGAGAAATATGGTGTTGAAATAAAATCATCATATGAAATTTTTTGTAATCCAGCACCACTCACTATTGTGTATACAATTAAGGAGTTCCAACCTTTTGGTGATACGTTTGATGAAACATATAAATTTGTAGGCCCATCTATTTCTGCACAAGTAAAAAATGAAGACTTTGATTTTACTTCAATTGAAGAAAAAAGCCCGATTTATATTTCTCTAGGTACTGTTTTTAATGAGGCGATTGATTTTTATAAACTTTGTATTAAGGCATTTGAGAATAGTGAACATACAATTGTTATGTCTATTGGTAGTAAAACGAGAATAAGTGATGTAGGTGATATCCCTAAAAACTTTATTGTGAAAAATTATGTACAACAAACTGAACTGCTTACATATACGAAACTATTTATTACACACGGCGGGATGAATAGTACGCATGAAGGACTTTATAATGGAGTGCCACTCGTTGTAATTCCGCAAAGTGCAGATCAGCCAGTAATCGCAAAGCAAGTGGAGGATCTCGGGGCAGGAGTTACGTTACAAATGAAAGGACTAACTGAGGAGCGACTACGTGAAAGTGTAGAGGTAGTGTTAAATAATCCATCCTTTAAAAAAGCTGCATTGAATATGCAAGAATCTTTCCGAAAATCAGGTGGCTATAAACAAGCAGTTGATGAAATTTTTACATTTATAGATTGTGATTAAACTTTTAGGTTATGTAATTGGATAGAAACGCAAGTAGCTCATTCTGTTAAGTAGGAGTAATATATGATAAATAAACTGTATGAAAAATATAAAATGCGTAATATCCCAAATAAATTTTCAATAAATGAAATTGATGGGGTTTTGAAGGATGAGTATAAGGTTACTGAAATCGAAAAGGGGAAAATTGGGTATATGATGCATGATTCGTATACAAATTTTGATGAGATAATAAAATGTTACAAAATCGATCAGCAAGATATCCTATTGAGTTTGTTTAGTGATGAGGAAAACAGTAATTTTGCTGAAATGGTGAAACTCTATCAATCTGAAAAACATATGCATTATGATGAGCAAGATTTCTTCAATCAACAAATCCAAGAAGGTAAGTTAATTGTTATCTTTTTAGCAAGTAAGGATGGAACATTCATTAATTACTTTAACCTACTAGGACATTCAGAAAAAGTTTATCATAAACTGACAGTCTTTATGGGCTTAGAAAAAGAAGAATGTAGCATAGATAACCCTTTGTTCCAAGAATATTTACAGGCATTAGATGCTACGGGATATTTAGAAGGATAAAGAAAACACAGAAAGAGTACTACATTACATAATCATGTAGTACTCTTTCTATTATGTTAATACTTTCGTCATAAGAATATGAGGAATACCATCTTCCATAAATATACCTGAAGAAGTATGATAGCCTAATTTTTCATAAAATCTTTCAGCTTGTGTTTGACCATGTAATTTTACTTTTGTTGCTTTTTGGTTACTAGCAATCTCTTCTAATGCTTGAATAATTACTTTCCCTAATCCATATTTACGATAGTCTTTTAAAATACAAATTCTTTCTAGTTTACCTATTCCGTCAATAAATCGTATACGGCCAGTTCCTACTGGGAGCTCATTGTAATAAACTAAAATATGTTTACATTCTTCACCAATTTGGTCAAATGTATCGAATTCATCTTCAAGAGGAACACCTTGTTCTTTTACAAATACTTCTTTTCGAATGTGAAAGGCAGTTTCTAAATCTGTAAGTTCTGTTATGAGTTTGGATTGCAAATTATTCAGCCCTTTCTAGTGTGATATGAATGTGTTTTCATAGTATATCATACAGTATCGTTATAAAAGAGAAAAAGAAAAAACTGACTTTCAAAAGTCAGCCTTTAAAATTTTTTATGCCGTTTTCTGTTCCGATGATCGCTTTGCTCGTCATATTTATAAATAATCCTGTTTCAACGACACCAGTAATCATCTTTAGCTCTTTATGTGTGTCATTTGGATTCAATATTTTGTTTGGGAAAATACAATCAATTATGAAATTACCGTTATCGGTTATAAATGGTTCGCCATCTTTCATACGCAAATCTGTTTCGCATCCAAAAAATTGAATTCTCTTTTCAGTTTGTTTCCAAGAGAAGGGAATGATTTCAATAGGAAGTGGAAATGCACCTAAATGTGTCACGATTTTAGACTCATCAGCAATAATAATAAGTTCTTTAGAGGAGGAGGCAACAATTTTTTCACGAAGCAATGCACCACCGCCACCTTTTATTAATTGTAAATCATTATTGATTTCATCTGCACCATCGATTGTAAGATCAAGTATGTCGGTTTCATTTAAAGAGATTAACGGAATAGACAGTTGTTTAGCTAATATTTCAGTTTCTTTTGATGTCGGTACAGCTTGAATGGATAAACCTTCTTGCACACGTTGACCTAATTTTTGTATTGTCCAATATACAGTCGAACCCGTACCAAGTCCAATCTTCATTCCATCTTTTACAAAATCAGCAGCGTATTCGCCAGCGAGTTGCTTTAAATTCATTTTTTTACTCCGCCGGACGTGGTCCAGCATCCAGACCTGAATTTTCAACTGTAAGTACCGGACGAACGACTATATCTTTATGTACGTGCATTTGACACGATAAGCGTAAATGATCTTCAATTCCTTTTTCCGTAATCGCATTTTTTTCATTTGCGCTTGCTTCCAAGAAATCACCCGCTATAATTTCTACTCTACAAGTTGTGCAACGTGCTTTTCCGCCGCAACGATGGAGAATATGTACACCGTTATCTTCAATAGCTAATACTAACTTTGTTCCTTCTGTCACATCAAAAGTTCCAGCACCTTCAATTGTTAATTTTGGCAAATTTGTTCCTCCTCACGTAAAATTGTATATAAC
>NZ_BOQD01000138.1 GCF_018332515.1 Bacillus hominis
TTGAGGTGGGAGTTTTACTAACCGTTTATGCGGGATAAAAACACAAGGAGATTGTGTCGAATGAAAAACAAAAATGTAAACCGAAACAAAGCTGCTGATGGCATTGATGTTGAGTTCTCTCGCGAACTCGCTGACCACAATGACTTAGAAGCAAACGCACGTGCAAATGCCGCTGATGCACGTCAAAAACGCCAGTCATCAGAAAAATAAGGCACTACAACGTTCCTTATTCTTTTCAACAGGGACCTACTACCCGAAAAATAAACCGAGAGCTACTCTCGGTTTATTTTTTATATTTTTTTATATAATGCGCCAAAGTGAGCAACGGATATATATGTCCGTAACTATGATACCGAATATAAAAGCCGCCCGGTAACCCTGTACCAGTAGGATATTTTTCATTCATAGTAGACTGCGCGAGCAAATATGAAATTCCTTTTCGAATAATCGGTGTTTCTTGATCGTAGTAAGAAATGAGTGCATCAAGTGCCCACGCTGTTTGTGACGGCGTGCTAAAAGGTAACGAAATAAATTTTTTCTCTACACTACTTTGACAGGATTCTCCCCAACCTCCGTCTTCATGCTGCAAATGCTCGAGCCATGAAGCTGCTTTTTTCAACGATGGATGAGTAGAAGACACTCCTAACGCACGTAAGCCTGTCATCACTGCCCATGTACCATATATATAACATATCCCCCATTTTCCATACCATGAGCCATTCTGTTCCTGTACATCCATTAACCATTTGATAGCCTTCTTTTTTTGCTCTTCAGGCAATTCATTCGGTGCATACGTTCCGAATAATTCTAACACCCTACCTGTAATATCTGGTGTGGACGGATCAGTTATCATATCACTCGCATTTTCAATCGGTAAATTCGCTAGTAACTGGCTCGTTACCCCTCGTTCAAAAGCTCCCCAGCCCCCATCATTGTTTTGCAATCCTTTTACCCATTCCACGCCTCTTCCCCACGCATCATCTACTCTGTCACTCCCTCTACTTCGCGCTAACGCTCTAAGAGCTGCCGTTGTATCGTCTACATCAGGAATCGTTGTATTCACATCTGAAAATCCCCAGCCACCAGCTATAATTAACGGTGCGTGTACGCTCCAATCCATTTTCTTAGTTTGTTGTCTTTGTAGTAAATACCCCGTCACCTTTTGAATCATCTTATTTTCTTTCATTATATTAGCTTCTTGTAATGAATAGCTAAGTAAAGCGGTATCCCATATGGTAGAAGGGGAGTTTTGCAAATGACTTCCTCTGTCCATCTTCCATATATAAGATTTTAATCCTGTCACAGCTTTCTCAATAATTGGAGACTGAATAGAGTGCCCTAATGCAAGCAAAGCATAAATCATATAAAACGTAGCACTCGCGTAACTATATAATGTTCCATTTTCATCAATACGCTCCTTCATAAAGCGCTCTACTTCTTCGTATCCTTTATGATGTAACGATAATGGATAAGTTATTACCTTTTTCACATCACCTATAAACGATTTAAATAATGGAGACCGCTCCTCTCGAAACCATTGTCCACCTTCGCCTGCAATATGATCTAAATTTGGCAATAACTTTTTCTCTACACGGAATCTCTTATTCATACAAATCATCATCGGAATTAAATGTATACGCGCTGAGCTGCTTAGCTCAAATATACTGAGGGGGGAGTCATCTTGTAAAAATAAGATTGGCGTTGGAAAGTGAAAAAGCGTAGGAAATTCATATTCTCCATGAATCGCTAATAAAAATTTCGTCATGAAATGAGCACGAGAAACTCCACCGCGTTCCTTAATAAACATTTCAGCTCGCCTCATATTCACATCTTCTTTCGAATACTTCTTTGAAGCAAGTAAAGCTGCATATGCTTGAATCGTTGCGGATAAATTCCCTCCCTTTTCATCCTCATATAATTTCCAAGTCCCTTCATTTGTTTGAAGAGATGCTAACCTTTTCACAAACGGCTCTATTTCATCGTCTCGCCCTAACAATTTGAGTAAAAAAATCATATGACAATCCGTTAGCACAGCTCCTTCAAAACAAAATGACCACGTTCCGTCTTGCCTTTGCATCGTTTGAAGTGCAGTCGTTCTCCGCTCTATCTCCTCACGCACTTTGTCATATAGTAGCACACCGCTCACCCACCCTTTCTAAGTCCGTATACGATATTCGAAAACTTAGCTAAATATGTATGAAAACAAAGAAAAGCAGAACGTGTATTACACACATTCTGCTTACAAACAATACCCAACCCCGACAACAATTCCTAATAGTGCACCAACAACAACTTGATACGGTGTATGTCCAACGAGCTCATTTAACTTTTTATATTCTGTTTGTCTACCATGAAAAAAATCATTCAATATTTTCGCTTGCTTACTTACCGCAAGCCTTACTCCTGAAGCATCGTACATAACAATAATGGCAAAAATAGCGGCAACCGCAAATATTGGACTCTCCACACCCTCCACCACTCCGACACCTGTAGCAAGTGCAGTAACAGTCGAAGCATGCGAACTTGGCATTCCACCTGAAGCAAAAAACTTAGCAAAATCAAACTCGCCTGTTTTTATTAATTTAAAAACGACTTTCGTTAACTGTGCTAAAAACCAAGAAATTACAGCTGCTATAAGTGGATCATTATGTAAAATTGTTTCCATGTTTTTCAGCTCCTCACTGACTATAATGGAATTTCTATATAATATAAGTATAAAGAAAAATGCGTAGAAAATACTACGCATTATGATACTTTTGCTGATTTATTTTTAATAAATTTCGGTTGTTTCTGTAGTAGAAACTTTGTTTTTGCCATTGAAAAGACAAATAACGCAATCCATATACAGAAAAACGCAATCATATGAGTAGATGTGAAATGTTCACCAAAAACGAACACACCTAAAATTAAACTAATAGTCGGCGCGATGTATTGTAAAAATCCTATCATATAGAGCGGAATGAGTTGTGCCCCTTTAGCAAAATAAAAGAGTGGTAATGCTGTAACAATACCCGCCCCTATTAAAAGAAACGTTGATATTGCCGAAATAGAACCGAACGAACCGAAACCATGCACTCCTGTCATAAACAAATATATAAGTGCAAATGGCGTCACTAACATCGTTTCCATCGTAAGCCCGATTGTTGCGTCGTAATTTAATAATTTTTTCGTTAACCCATATAATCCAAATGAAAAAGCAAGTGAAAGAGAAACCCATGGAATTGCTCCGAAACGTATCGTTAAAATAACAACACCTAATCCAGCTAAACCAACCGCAACATATTGCCAAAAATTAAGCTTCTCTTTTAAAACAACTGTACCTAGTAAAATACTTATAAGTGGATTAATATAATACCCAAGACTTGCTTCGATTACATGGTTATGATTTACTGCCCATATGTATACAAACCAGTTTCCACTAATAAGTACCGAAGCAATTGTTAATGACATTAATAATTTAGGTCGTTTAAAAAGGGCCACTAACTCCCCACCAAACTGACGAAATCTCTTTGTTACGCCTAAAACTAACAACATAAAAACAAATGCCCAAACGATGCGATGCGCTAATATTTCATCTGCTGGTACTTCCTCCACCCATTTCCAATAAATCGGAAGGACTCCCCACATCGTATACGCACCCGCCGCATATATAATCCCCTGTTTTTGCTCTGCTGTTTGACTCCCCATCTTCCCTGTTCTCCTCTTCTCTTTTTTTCTTCATTATAAGGTCTCACATGCTTACTTTACCAATATTCAATCTGCATTTCTTTCGACATTCCTCTTACACATCCCTTATATGTATAAAAACACTCCTACTGTTATAATAACGAGCACTGGCATACCGAAGACAAATTTATTTTTATGTGTCTTATGATGAAACATATACATACCAATCCAAGCTCCAACCGCTCCTCCAGCTGCAGCTGATAAAAACAACGTACTTTCTGGCGTTCTCCACTGCTTTTTCTTTGCTTTTCGCTTATCAAGCCCCATCATACTAAATGCTATAAAGTTGATAATAATAAAATAAATCCATTTCATCTCTTTCTCTCCCTTAAAAAATTCGCTTTATTGTAACACGAAAAAACCACGCAGGCGAGTAGCCTGCATGGTTTTATAATTCAGTCTCTTGATTTTCTTGTTCTTTTTGTTCTTCCATTTGTTGTTCTGCAATTTCTGCTGAAATCATTCCATAATAAATTTCTGGATATAATCCAAATATTTGATATACACTTCCTAAAAACGGCATCGGAATCCCTCATTTCTAAAGTTGTATTGCCATTCTTAAGGATTCCCTTTTCACTCATTATACATTCGTTTTTGGCGCTTCTTCTTCATCAGGAACATGTAATACATTTTGCCATTTTTTATACGGTGCACTATTTGGATCCACATACCCTTTCGCATACGAACGATCCCACAATTGTTTCATAAACATCTCTTTCTCTTTCTTCGCAACCATATCTGCACCTGTTCCGTAATAATTTTGGAAATACAGCTCAATTTCATCAAGGAATAGCCTTAACAATTCGTCGGATGTTTCTTCTAACGTCGGGTCATATTTTGCTTCACGATCATACATTAAAATCATATCTAAAATATTATGGACATGCTCTTTACGAAGCCATCTAATATCTTGAGCACCTAATACAAATGCATGTGTATATAAATGCCCACCTTGTATCATTGCCTTTTCTTGCTCTTCTTCAAACCTGGACAAGATATTTTCATAAATAAAAGGATTATGAAGCAATGCTCTGTGCAACTTATAACTTTCGCTTGAAATATTTTTCCCCATCGACTGGATTAAAAAGCTACGGCCAACACCATTATATTGATACACGAATTGTCCATCAACAGCAACTAAGCTAATCCAGCGATACATATACGCGTATAGAAGAGCACGATTACATTTATCGTAATCTAACTTCGTTTGCGTTGCATTCAAGTCTGGCATAAAGGCTGGTAAGTGCCAATATTTATCTAAATGCGGCGTCAAACTAGATTTTTTACTATTTAATTTGTTCACGCGGCGATAATACGATTGAAAGTAGTCACCTTTATCGTTCATAAAACCATTCGCAATATGCCCAGATGAAAGCTTAGGAAAATCTTGTAGCGATAATCCGTAATGAGCACGATAACAAATCACTTCAAATGGTGAAAACGCCTCGTTTACCGTATCTTTTTCTTTAAACATTTCTTGCAATAACTCTTCTTGCAATTCTTGTTTTAAAGATGGATGTACGCCCCAATATTGTAACTCTCTATGATGAGAAACTTTCGGAACGAACGGACTTGCTAAATGGAAAAGATCTTCAATTTTTTCACGAACGTATTCATCACGATCACGTTTCTTGAAATCAGCTTCTTTTCGCAATGCTTCAACGATATTAAGCTCTAGTTTGTCACGATAGCGCACTTGAAGTTCGTCATAACAATAACTCAATATATGTTCACGATAAAAGTCTTCCACCTTTTTTGACTGAATTTCTTCGGCTTTCGCATCACGACAATATTCCCCATACAAGCTCATATAAATTTCGGACGATATATCTTTCGGTAATACACCTAAATTTAAATGTTGCTGCATATCTTGCCAAATCTTTTCTTGCAATTTCTCTTCAGCTAATACATATACATTCGTCGGGTTCGTTTTCCCCTCAAATTCCTTGCTTCGCTTTTGGATTTCAAACAATAAATTTTCACGTGTTTCTTGTAAATTATCAAAGAATCTTTCCCAATATTGGATCATTTTATCAACTGCTTGGTATAGCGATTGATACACGAGTTCTAATAACATTTCTTTACGATACTCACTTAATTTGTGGACATATTGCGTTACGATATCTTCAAATTCTTTTTTGAACAAACGTTGCTGATTATAAAACATTTTCCCGACCCAGCCTTGTTGCTGAGCAATTTCAACGCGGCGAACAGCCGTTACCGTTCCATCAATATTACTCACATTAAATTTCTTATCGTAGTTTTGAATTAAATTACGCTTTTGTTCATTATTTTCATGCAGTCGATTCATCTTCTCTACTAACTGCTTACGAATTTCATACAGCATAAAACGTGCTGCGACAGGATGAACCGGATCCGTTTTCTTTAAAAACCATGTATTTAATTGATAAGACTGTCCTTCTGATCCACTCGGTATAAAGCGGTCTGATTCGACCATGTCATATAAAAGTGTAGTAACATGCTCATGTACACGGCTCGGAATCGCATAAGCATATAAACGAACCGCATGATCAACTCTCGCTACTTCACCTTTCATTTGTTCCATCATTTTCAGTTTCGTAGCCGATATTTTGCACTCATGCTGCAGGCGGTTTAATTCTTCATCTTTTTGCACTGTACGGTGTACATAGCTTTCGACAGCCTCTAAAAACAACTTAGACTTCGCAACACCGACCTTACCGCCCTCTGCCCCTTCGCGCGTCTCATTGAACATTTGTCTATAAAAAATATGGGCCTGCTCTGGACGAGTAGCAAGATGCTCTAAATCTTCTAAATAACTTTTCCCGCGCTCTGGCTTTTCACGCTGCATACCGCGCTTTACATCTTGATCGTATCTTTGCTTCTTCTCTTGAAACAGTTGATCTAAATGAAGCCAAGATTCATCTAAACCTTGCACCGCCCATTTTAAAGCACAGTATTTCAAAACGTGCTCATACGGATAAATAAGTTTTGCCGTTCCTGCTCCGCAATATCTCCCTTTCCCACTCGATTCTGCCAATTGCTGAATTTGATTATCTTCTTGCGCAAAATGATTTGCAGACATTGGACTAAATAACTGTAAATAAATCGTATTTGCCATTTGCTCCATATAATCCGATAAATTGTGCAAATGATGCCCATGTAAATTTTCATAATCATATAAGAAACAATAATTGTATGGTAAATGATGCTGCTTTATCGTATGATTTGTTCTTCCATCTTCATCCACTTGATCAGGACGATATTCTAATTCAATCGTTACGCCGCCTCGTTTTGATAATTCACCAGTCGACCCGAGCGTAATAGCGTGCAACTCTTTTAATGATGCATAACCATTCGCTTGCACAGTTTCAAATTCTTTCGCACTAACCGTTCTCGTCTTAACTAAAACATCCGGCATTAAAAACGCACCGCGAATTAAAATGTTGTGATGCTGCAATTTTTTCCGCAGCATTTCACGCAAATATAATGCGATTTGTAAAAACATCCCTGAGCCTGTTCCGCCAGCTAACGACGTTACAATAATGACACGCACACCATATTCCGTCTGATCACTTGTAACTGGAAAAATCTTCTCGATTTCTTGCCAAAAGGACGTCAATTTATCTTCTTTCATCGCAGCACGTAACGCTAAACGTGAAATGACGCGTAACTGTCCGGCTCCTTCTGTTAACGGTTTATCCAGTATAGTCGGATCCATTGGGAACCACTCCGGAATCGTTGGATCTCCCGCAATATACTCTCTCGGCGTTTTACTCGAACTCGTTTGCGTCTTAAACTTCCGAATATGATCAAATTTACTCAATGTATTCACATCTGTATCAAATACATGCATTGCTACCTTTTTCCGGCGCTCCTCAGGTAATTTTTCATATATTTGATGTGTGACAGTACTACCGATTCCACCTAATCCAATTAATATCGTTGGAACTTGTAATGTCATGTGAACCACCTTCCTATTCGTGCTTGTTTGAAAAGAAGAATAAAAAGAGCCACTCTTCCTCCGTCTCCCTTACACCTTATCTACTATTCACATTCATACCGGTAAATCTCCTTACCATATCCTCTATCAATTAATAAAATTTCATTTGGATACAATGTCTTATGCTCCATTCCCACTTCTTCCTCTGTAATAAACATTCCATCAATAATCATCCCAACTACTTGCGATTCTTTCGCTACAAATATAGATTTCGATCCTTTTTTCGCTATTAATGTTACAGATTGCACCGTCTTTCTTTCTGCTCGGAATGGAATGCCAAAATAGTGCTTCCACCATTTATTTTTAAGTAACTCTGGTTCAGATTGGTAAAGCCAATCTTTTGCTACTTCTTGATCCCATTCGTAATATAGTAATGCTTTCCGATGAAATCTTGGACGAACAATCCATCCTAAAATAAGAATTCCTACTATTAAAAGTAATAAAGTGATAGGAATTACAAATTTAAAAATGAGCGCATACTTCTCAAAAAAAGGCGCATTTTCAATATGAAGCGAAATCTTTTCCTTTACTTCTTGTAATTTCGAATCATTAATCATGATGGTAGCTTCTACGGTGCCTGTATCTGTAAAATTGAATGTGTCGGAGTAATAAGGACGAGGATAAACGTAAATTTGATTACCATGCTGTTTTAATTCATAGTTGATCGATTGATTGGATGTGACACCTGTAGATTTTAATAGTTTCTTTACAGCTTCTTCAGTCATCGGTTTACCATCTAACTGCGGCTGTAAAATAAATGGTTTACTATTTTCTAAATTTGTTACCTTTTCTTCATAATCTTTCGTAACAGCTTGAAGTGATAATTTTGGTTTTTCAGCTGGTTCAATCTTGAATTCTTTCGTCTGTCTATAAAATCCCTTTATATTCATATGGACTTTCCCGCGTACTAACTCTTTACCCACTTTTGTCTCGTAATAAAACACATGTCTTTTATCATCCCACTTCATCGGATACTGCTTTCCGTCTATTTCTACTTCTGCTTCGAAATAAGAAATTTGAATTGGTAATTCAGTAGGTTTCGCTTCAATAACAGCTGTCACACCTTCATACATTTTCTCAACATTTTTTCTATCTTTATCATCTTTGTCATACGTAGAAACAGTATAATTAAGCGCTGGTTCAACAAGTACTTGTAATCCCTCTTTCTCAATGTCCTGATCCACTTCTATCGTATATGTCCCTGGCTTAATCACTTCCTGATTCGCTGTACTTACATGCACTATATTTCCGAATAATTTAGCTTCTCCTGGTGCATGTATGGAAAAAGAAGACTGCAATTGTAACGGTTTGGAAAGTTGCATAACTTTATAATTAGACAAAGAAGGTGATTGTCGTACAAGCGTCATACGCTTTAATGGAAACGGCGTTGTAATCTCTACTTTTTTCCCTACTATTTTCGTTTTGACAATCGATTCAACAGAAGAGAATGGATCACGATTTGCAACTAGTGCTGCCACTTGATTCACACTTTGTACAATACCATCCTCACCGCTAGACGGCATGACAACTCCATTCATTTCTTTTTTCCAAATCTCTTTAAACGTATTTAACTGCAGCTTCTCTTGCTGCCCTAAATCCTCTTCCATCGTGATTAAGACTGGGTGCAAAGAGATCTTTTTAGAATCCATTTCTTTCTTAAACTGTGCTAACTTCTGTGTAATTTGTTCTTTTCCGCCAACCTTATCTTTCTCCAAATCATTAAATGCCCCGTCAGTTAATACAATAAGCCAAAATTCACGTTTTCCATCTATATCTGCTTCCTTTTTTATAGATTGCATCGCCGTTTCTACTGCGCTAAATGGAGTATTTAAATATGTTTTCCACGCGCCGATTCCATCAATTTCTGTTTGCCTTTGATCCTTTGTTAACGAAATGTTTAACGGATCATTCGGCTTACTCATTGGAACGTAAGAAAATTTATCTTTCTCATCTAATAGCGCAACTAAACTTTGCAAGGCATAATTGGCATACTTCCAGCGATCGTTATTTCTCATGCTGCCCGAATCATCATATACAAGTGAAACGACCCTTTCCTTTGCCTCCTCTCCTTTTGCAAAAACTGAAAAAGGTAAACATATAAATAGAAACAACATGAACGTGGCACAAATTCGAATTTTCATGATGAGGCTTCGCCACCTTTGTAGACAAATTCCTATGTTTAAATTTATGAGAGGAAACAAGATATATGACTTGTATTTTAGGACAACAGTTCACAACAATTACATTATGTAAACAAAAATGAACTACTCCATATTTCATTTTAAGTTTTTTCCTTATTATATATATCCGAAATAACACATGGCTTTCATACTTTTCCCGCTATAAATTCCACCATTAAAGTTTGATTTCCTATTCAATACAAAAAATAAAGAGCACGCTATAATTAGCGCACTCTTTACTTCTTCACATATACTTCAACAATCGGATTTTCCTTTTGATCTGCATGTAAACGTATATTCTCTTCACTTGTATTGTAAATACTAGCTAACAGCATAACAGTTAGTAAGTTAGGTATCTTCGCATCGCTTCCGTATTTTCTTTCAAGCGCCTCCTTATACTCAAAATCCAAATCTCCTTGCACATATGTATACACTTCAAAACCATCTTTCAAATTACATACGACCGTATCAATAATATCCGCCCCTACTTGTTTCTTCATTTCCCCCCGCAATGCTTCAATAAATTCTTCCCAAGGAACTTCGTATGTCTGAAATTGGTCTGTAGATTTCATTTCTCTTCCTCCTCGTTATGTATCCTGTTCGTATATTTCCCCTTTCCTATAACAATTATGATAGATAGGTCATTCATACAAGCCGCACTTGTCCCGCTTACATATCGTATTACTGTAATGGGAAGGAGGAAAGAACATGCATAGACAAAAATGTTATGATACATGCCAACGTTATTTTGGAAAAGTAGTTCGAATTGAAGATCGTGATGGTCGCATTCACTTAGGCAAAATAATCGATGTAACAAACGATTCTGTTTGGATTGAACCAATGCAACAGCGCTCATCTTTTGATACAGGATTCGGATACTCTGACGCATATTCAAACGGCGGATGTGATATTTGCGGTGGTATTAGCAGATGTGATAACTGTGGATTTGGATTCAGTGGTGGATTCAGTGGTGGATTTAGTGGCTGTGGATGCGGCGGTCGTGGTTGCGGTGGTTGTGACGGCGGTGGCTGGGGTCTTGAACTCGGCTTTGGTTTTATATTTGGAATCACTTTGGCTGCATTATTTTTCATCTAACATAGTAAAGAGTTGACTATCTTTAGCCAACTCTCTTTTCTATTTTTCACATATAAAAATACGATGCCCTAAAATATGTTGATACATAAGTAGTACTTGTTCATGCTGTACCCACGCCTCATACAGTTCTTCTGGAATAAATGATGATACATTCCACTCTGGCTCTTCCATATGTCCTGCAACTGTTTCTGCAATAGTTCCGCCACCCGCAATTGTAATTCTTTTGAAATTTGCTGCTTTAAATAAATGAATCCACTCATTTTCAGTTAATAATTCTTTCATACCATATAACTGTCCAATCTTTTCTTCCTCTTTCTTCTCAATATGTTTTTCGGTAATCATTTCAATGACAACAAGCTTTCCATCCTTCTGTAATACACGATAACATTCCGAAATAACCTTTTCTTTATTTGTAAAAGCGAGTATAGATTCTCCAAGTACAAGCTCAAATGAATCATTTAAACACGGTAATCCTTCTACATCTCCTTGAATCAATTGTATATTTAAACCATCAAACAACCATCTATCTTTCGCTTTTTGAATCATAATTTCATTCTTTTCAACCGCTGTCACTTTATAACCCAATTCTTTTGTCATATACGCCGCTGTTTTCCCCGTGCCGCAACCTATCTCAAGGACACTAGCTCCATGTCTAAGTGGCAATTGAGCTAATAATTGTTTTGTTAACGTAAAACCACCCGGATGAGCACTCCCTATTCCGTAATAAGCTAAAAAATCGATGTATGTGTTTCGTTTCATGGAATTCTCCCTTTTTTATTTTATATATTCCAGGAAGGAAGAAAAGTGCATAAAAAAAAGGGCGCATCGCGCGCCCTCTCTCTTACTTATCTTCAGAAATATATGCCCATTTGTAGCTATAATCTCCACCAACTGGGTGATGAATAATACCTTTTACTTTCGGTCTTTGAACGAGAGCATCACCACGTTGATATAACGGTGCAATTGCTGCATCTTCAAGTAGCATTTTCTCAGCTTTTAGTAAGCTATCCCAACGCTCTTTCGTTTTCGTTAATAGCTCGCCTTTACCTTTTTCTACAATTTCATCATATTTTGGATTTGAATATCCAGTTTGGTTATGAGGTCCGTTTGTAACGAACATATCAATGAATGTCATTGGATCTAAGTAGTCAGGTCCCCAACCAGCGTAAGATAAATCATAATCTAGATCTGATTCTAATTTTAATTTTTGTTTAAACGGTTGGTTTTTCAAGTTCACTGTTAAGCCTGGTAAATTTTTCTCAAGCTCTCCTTTTAAGAACTCCCCTACTTTTTTCGCATTATCGCTATCATAGTTTAATAACTCTACTGTTACTTGCTCTTTTCCAAGTTCTTTTTTCGCTTTTTCCCAATGCTCTTTTGCTTTTTTCACATCTGTTTTTAAAATATCTCCGTTATCTTTACGGAAGTCTTTTCCATCTGGACTCTTCGCAAATTCTTTTGGTACTAAGTAATCTGCAGGTGTAGATCCGTCATTTAAAATAACATTTGTTAAGCCTTTTTTATCATACGCCATCGCAATCGCTAAACGTAAATCTTTACTCTTTAACACTGTATCGTGGCCACCACGTTTTTGGTTTAAACGCAAGAAGTACGTTGACGGTGTCTTTTGTGTAAAGAAGTCTGGATTTGATTTATATTTGTCAACCATTTCAGATGCAAGTGCCGCACGATCGATTTGTCCACTTTCATATAAGTTTACACGTGTACCGCTATCTTTTACTACGTTAAAGTTGATTTCTTCTAATTTAACTGTTTTATTATCCCAGTATTGTGCATTTTTCTTTAATTTCCAACCTTCTTCATGTTTCCAGTCTGTTAATGTAAATGGTCCGTTGTATAACGTTGTATCTGATTCTAAACCGTATTTTTCTCCTTTTTCTTTTACGAATTTTTCATTTAACGGATAGAATGTTCCGAATGAAGTTAATTCTACAAAGTAAGGAACTGGATTTTCTAATTCTACCTCTAATGTGTAATCATCTACAGCTTTTACACCTAACGTATCAAGTGGTGCTTTCCCATCATTAATTGCTTTTGCGTTCTTTAAATCAAACATAATGTATGCATATTCCGCTGCTGTATTTTTATCTACCGCACGTTGCCAAGCAAACACGAAATCTTTCGCTGTTACAGGGTCACCATTTGACCATTTTGCATTTTTATTTAATGTAAATGTATACTTTTTACCATCTTCACTCTTTTTATATGATTCAGCAACCCCTGGTGTTGCTTTATTATCTTTATCAAGTCGATATAAACCTTCCATTACGTTGTTTAAAGCAAGAAACGATACTTGGTCTGTCGCTTTTGCAGAATCCATAGATGGAATCTCTTGGCTTTCTGTTAAATTAAGTACTTGCTTTGCAGCTAATTTTCCGCCTTCTTTTTCGCCACTTTTCGGCGTTGTGCTTGCCTTATCTTTATCCCCTGATCCCGAGCAAGCTGTTAATGCCATACTCATTACTAGAACTGGTGCTACAACCGCTGTTAATTTTGTCATCTTTTTTCTCTTCATTTTTTTGTACCCTCCCCAATTATATGTACGATATTAACATTTAGAGATTCTCTATTAACTTTCGTTATCAGAAAATTCTTATTAATTAATATTCTACTATCTTTTTGAGTTTTGTAAAGTATTTTTGTAAATTTTCTAAATATTTATTTTTTTATTATAGTAACTTGTTGTTTTAACTACTATATGAATTATCCCCCGTCTACTATATGTAAACATATCTCCTCTTATTCTTCTCTATTGCTAAGTTCTATATTTTTCTTATAAAAATAAAATCACTAACTATCATTCATCTATCCAATTATTGAATTCCTTCTACCATCCTACAGTAGAATTTTAAAAGTGACCTCAAAATTTCCATGATCCTTATTCTCCTATTCATACAAAAAAAGCATTTCAAAAGCATATTAACCACTTTTGAAATGCTTTCATATTATTTCTTTCCGCCATCCTCAGTTACATACGCCCACTTAAAGCTATATTCTGGACTAATGTTATGTTTCACAATTCCTTTTACATTCGGCTTCATTACATATGATCTTCCTGTTTGATATAAAGGAACTAATCCAGCATCTTCTTCAAGGAATAATTTTTCTGCTTTTCCTAACGCTTCCCAACGTTTCTTCGGATCAGACAGTAATTCATTACCTGCTTTTTGTACCATCTCATCGTATTTCGGGTTTGAATAACTCATTTGGTTATATGGGCTCTTCGATTCAAACATATCAATAAATGTCATTGGATCCGCATAGTCTGGACTCCAACCTGCATAAGAGATTTCATAATCTTGTGCTGACTCTAATTTTAATTTTTGTTTGAACGGCTGAATTTTCGTATTAATCGTTACACCTTTTAAATTTTTCTCAATTTGATCTTTAACATAATCAGCAATCTTTTTCGCAGTTCCATCATCATAGCTTAGTAATTCAATTGTAACTTGATCTTTTCCAAGTTCCTTTTTCGCTTCTTCCCATGCAGCTGCTGCTTTTTTCGTATCTTGTTTCAGACCATTTTTAAACGTATCTTGGTAATCTTTACCATCAGGTCCTATCGCAAGCCCTTTCGGAACCAATTGATCTGTTGCTTTTGATCCATTATTTAAAATAACGTTTGCTAAACCTTTTTTATCAACTGATAACGCAATTGCTTCACGAAGCTTTTTGCTCTTTAACGGTGTATCTTGTCCGTTACGCTTTTGATTTAAACGTAAGAAGAATGTACTTGATTCTGCATACTCACCATACTCATCTTTATTCGATTTATATTTATCTACAAATTCACCTGATAGTAATGTAAAGTCAATCGATCCTGTATCATATAAATTTACTTTTGTAGCCACTTCTTTTACAACGCTGTAATTAATTTCTTCTAATTTCACAGTCTTATTATCCCAATACTTATCATTTTTCTTCAATTGCCAGCCTTGTTCATGTTTCCATGAAGACATTACGAACGGCCCATTATATAACGTCGTATCCGCTTCTAAGCCAAACTTCTCTCCTTTTTCTTTTACGAATTTTTCATTTAAAGGATAATATGACGGGAATGCTAATAAATTTAAAAAGTACGGTACCGGTTTTTCTAATTCTACTTCTAGCGTGTAATCATCTACCGCCTTTGCTCCTAATTCAGTTACAGGTTTTTCTCCTTTATTAATCGCTTCTGCATTTTTAATATAGTAAGCAATAAATGCATATTCTGCAGCTGTATTTTTATCAAGTAAGCGCTGCCATCCGTATACGAAATCTTTTGCTGTTACAGGATCTCCATTTGACCATTTCGCATCTTTGCGCAGTTTAAACGTATATTTCTTTCCATCTTCGCTTTTTGTACTTGATTCTGCAGCAGCAGGAATAGGCTTATTATCTTTATCCAGGCGATATAACCCTTCCATCGTGTTCCCTAAAATTTGTGCCCCTAACGTATCAGTAGATTTAGAAGTGTCCATCGTCGGAATTTCTTGGTTTTCCGTACGATTTAATACTTGCTTCGCTGCATATTTAATATCAGATTTTTTTTCTTCCCCACTCTTTGATGTAGTAGTCGTTTTCTTTTCCCCACCTGACCCAGAGCATGCTGTCAATGCAACACTCATCGCTAAAACTGGTACTACAACTGCTGTTAACTTTTTCATCTTTTTTCTCTTCATTTTT
>NZ_BOQD01000139.1 GCF_018332515.1 Bacillus hominis
TATAATCGATATATACAGAATTATTTCACAATACGAAAACGGGGTGAAGTTATGGGTTGGTTTACTAAAAAGTTGGATAAGTTTAAGAGAGGTATTCAGACTGACAATGATACTTTAGGGGTAATTATACATTTCACACCTATTGCTATATATTTATACACCTGTGATGAGTATATAGAAACATTTGACGGTGCGCTCACTTTTGAGACTGAGAACGGAAATCAAGTAGAAATCGGGGGTACTTTCATTTCTCTTGAAGTTGATGCGAATTTTCGCATGGACGATATAATATTTGATTACAAACTAAAGGAAAGCAATCTACCTATTGTTGAATTAAAAGCCTATGCATGAGGTAAATTAGTAGCCTTTAGTGATGGATTAGTCACGGCACAACTCGGTGCTCCTAATATGAGAATACCAATCCAATATGCAAATCAATTATTAATAAAAAAGAGCTAAAACAGTATAATCTGTTTTAGCTCTTTTTTACGTATTCAACTTAACAAATCTATAACTATGCGTAACTAACACTTTTAATATCGCATATCCTGGAATTGCTAAAATAATCCCCATAATTCCAAATAAATTTCCGGCAGTTAAAATAATAAAAATGATAGTAATTGGATGAATGTCTAACTTTTTTCCCATTACTTGTGGTGAAATAAATTTCCCCTCTGCTAATTGTACAACCATCATGACAATAATGACTTTTAAAATCATTGCTGGTGAGTCAATAAATGCAATAATTAACGCTGGTGTTATCGCAATAATAGGGCCTACATATGGAACAATGTTTACAATCATCGCCAAAATAGCAAGTAATACGGCGTATTTAATGCCGATTATTAGATAACCAATGAATAGCATAATCCCGATAAATAAACTAACGATAATTTGCCCTCTAATATACGAACTAATCGCATAATGCATATCATCTAGTATTCTCTTCGCAGCTGGTTGTCTTTGCTCAGATATAAACTTTAAAAAATGATTCGGTAATTGCTCACCATCTTTTAAAAGATAGAACAATATAAACGGAACCATTACAAATGTTAAAACAACTTCAGTAAGTGTACTTAAAAATCCAGTTACATTTCCTGTTACTGATGATAATGATTTTGTAAAGTTCATTGTAGAATCTTTTACGATATTAGCAACATCAATATTTAAACTATCCTGCATTCTACCAATTACATTACTTTCTCCAAATTTACGTGCTGCCCTTTCGATTTCATGCCCGAAATATGGCAAGTTATCTATTAAAGCATTTACTTGATCTTTAATAATCGGAATAACCGTCACCGCAAGAAAAATAAATAATCCAAGAACAAGTATATATATCGAGGCGATTGACACAATTCTCGACACACCTTTTCTCTCTAAAAGAGAAACGAATGGATGCAATATATAAAATAATACTCCCGCTAATAAAACTGGGAAAAAGATTGTTTTTAAAAAGACGACGAACGGTGTAAAGACGAATGATATTTTTGTAAGTAATAATATATTTACAAATAGCAACGCGAATCCAAGTAGTACAGCTAAATAATTTTGTTCTTTAAAAAACTTTTTCAACTTATCTCTTTTTCTTATATTTACTTTCTCCAAGTGTACCACCTCTCTAATAAGGAAAAGCCCTAAAAAGGGCTTTATGAAATAATTAGTAATAACCTTTTATTTTCTTGCAGCTTTTACTACAAATGATACAATAAAAATTAACACAATTGCTCCTAATAATGCTGGTACGACATGAATCCCACCAAATGATGGCCCGAAAGATCCAAATAATCTACTACCTAACGAAGCACCTAATAAACCCGCGATAATATTTCCGAACATGCCACCTGGAAAATTTTTACCCGTTATAGAACTAGCAATTGCACCTATAATAGCACCAACTATTAATGTGATAATCCATCCCATTTTTAGTCCCCATTTCTATTATGGTTTGTATGATTCAATACAAAAATATGTATTCATCAACGCTAACCATATTTCACTATAGAAATATACTTACTACTAATATATGTATGGAGATACATATATTATATGCAAAACAGAAAAACATTGTCAAACTTATCCACCAATAAATTATATTGATATAGAACATTTAAAGGAGGATTCATTATTTATGATTCACAAATTACTTTCCAATTCTTATGAAGTAGCAACATCTATTTTACAAGTCCAAATACCCGCTTATACAATTGAAGCCGACTATATAAACAGTACCGCAATCCCCCGTTTATATGATACTGTAAACGATATTCAAAATTGCGGTGAAACATTCTATGGATATTTTTCTAAAAATAAACTTGTCGGCTTTATTTCTTTTATAGAAGAAGAAGTAATTGACATTCACCGACTAGTTGTATCGCCTGATTTTTTCAAACAAGGAATCGCAACGAAACTGTTACTTTATATATTTAACATGTTCCCTTCTTCCATGACATACATTGTACAAACAGGGAGAGCAAATACGCCTGCTATCACATTATATAAAAAACACGGCTTCATTGAAGTAACAGATACAGCACTCCCTGAGGGTATAGTTCTTACACAACTAAAAAGACAGAAAATATGAAATAGTTTGACCAAAATGTTTTTTTATGTTATTTTTTACTTTATAAAACCTTTTGCTGAGTCCAAATTTTGGAGCGGGGGAACCATTTATGTAGCTTTTTGCTACTTGGGGCGAATCTTTTTTAAGTAGGGAAACTCTCACTTCCCGAGTCCGACAGCTAACCTCGTAAGCGTAATGGGAGAGGAAGGTGCTTTTTGCCTATGTTACACAGTATGCCTCCTTAATTATAAATATGGGAACGATACCAATTAAAACCTATATTTATAGAAAAGGAGAGATGTATAATGTTACGTTTATCAGATCACGCAATAAAAATGATGGAGCAAAGACTTCGACTAGAACAACATCGCACATATCAAGCAAATAAAGTTGTAGATAACTTACATCACAAATACTTCTTTCAGCATATTTTCCAGCCAAAAAGATAAGTACTGACCTTTAACAAAATACAGCGTACACTTTTTCGGTGTACGCTGTATTTTTCATTTTCTCGCCTTAATAATAAAAGTAGTCGGCACCATTCTAGCCTTATATAAAGAATAGTACTTCGTAGACGGCTCTGCTACTTCTCCATCAAATATACAAGATGGTTCAGGCTCTTCTATTCTCTCAATTGTAAATCCAGCTCTATTTAACTCATTTATATATGTACTCATTTTTCTCTTATATAATGTCGCTTGTACTTCTTCCCCTTTAAATGTTTCAAACGTAATAGGAGTTTCCTCATGATATGAAGAGCATAAAACAATTTCTTCTGTTCCATACTGCAAATTCGAATACACCGGATGCTCCCAGCTAAAAATAAAGCTTCCTCCTGGTTTTACATATGAATATATAAGTTCCAATGTTTTTCTTAAATTAGAAGTCCATCCTAATGCATAGATGGAATATACAATATCAAAATGTTCTTCTGGAATATTTAGCTCCTCTTCCATCGCACCACATATTAATTTTGGCTTCCAATCTTTTAACGTTTCATTTGCCGTTTCAATTTGTGTCTCCGAAAGATCTAGCCCCCACAACTCTTTCGCACCACACTCCGCCATATATTCCAAAGAATGTCCACTGCCACATCCGATATCTAGAACAGTTGTATTCTCAATTAAATCAAATAAATGAATTTCATCTTCTGATGCTGTATACGGTCCATATTTAGGTAGACAATCTACTTGAAAAAAATGAGGTGCTACTACGTCCCAACACCTTTTATTCACTTGTAACATTTTTGTTTGTTCCATACTTTGTATCCCCCTTCTTTCTCTTCCACCAGTACTTTTTATACGTGATGGCCTCATTTTCCTTTCAGATTAATGATATTCGCTAACAAAAAAAGAGTAGCTTCTCAGCTACTCCCTTTTCCTTACGATGCATGATGATCTTTCTTTTTCAACAACGCTCTCTTCTTCATCGCCTTCGTTAAATATCCACCTTTAAATGAACGGATTTCATACGAAGACATAAACGCTTTCGGTGCAATTTCATTAATAATTTCTAACAGTTCTTTCTCTCTAGAGCGCTTTGCGACGATATCTAAACGATAACGAATAGAATTAATTCCTTCACCTTCAAATACTGTAACGCCAAATCCAGAGTGGCGTAATTCATCTACTAATTCATTACAACGGTCTAGTAAACTAACTTGATACGTAATATATCCAATTGCTAATTTATTCTCTATATAACCGCCTAATAATAGTCCCGCACTAAAGCCAATGACGTAGGCGACAATGTTCATCCAATTTGATAAATCTTGAAACACAATACCTAAACTGACAATGTAAATAGCACCTTCTAACAATCCTACACCAGCAGCGGATCTTGTTTGATTCTTTACAAGCAAAATCGTACGGATTGTTAAAACTGGAACATAAATAATTTGAAGCACAAAAATAAGTAACGCTTGTAACATTGGTATCCACCTCTTTCAAAAAGTCTTTTGTCATAATAACATACATAAGCTCTAGAAATCGATGGGTTTTTTAATTTTTTAAAATTATTTTTCATACTATTGAAAATCCAAAAAAAGAAGCGTATTATATTTGTCGGTAATTCGATTACCATCATTGAATCGCTCATATTAACTATTATTTATTTTCAAGCTCAAAAAAAAGGAACCTACTTCGGTTCCTTTCATTATAACTCTATTTTTTGAGAAGCAATTTCCTTTTGCTTCTCTTCTTCTTTTACTAACTGCATATTTGCATAAGCTAAATTCGCAATCATTAAAAAGTGACCACCTAAAATCCCAGTACCAAATGCCCACATTTCCATTTCATGCTCAATTTCATACATAATGATAGCTCCTAAAATTGCAGCTGCAAATCTGTTTAAAACCCCTAATCCAGGGGCCTTTTCTTTCATTACGATACTTCTTCCTAGTTTCTCCACTCTGCGAGCTAATAACCAAAGACAGTATGCACTTACAGCTAATCCAATACCAAACCCTGTCACTTGTTTTCCAAACGGAGTAATCGTCCACATAAGTAGTAAACCACTAAAGATCGCATACAATTGTAATCGATATACACGTAAGGCTACTTGAATCAAAATATCCGCTCCTAATCTCGTATTTTTTTATACTTTAGAAGAAAAGCAGCAACTTAAACAGTTGCTGCTTTCTCTTGTTCTTGTTCATGATCCATTTTTTGAATTTCAACACGTTTAATTTGATAAGCATCTTTTTCTAACACTTTAAATCCATAGCCTTCTGCTTCAACGTATTGTCCTTCTTCAATTTCATGATTTTGCATCATAATCCATCCACCAATTGTATCCACATCGTCTTCTTCAATGTGTAATCCAAACAAATCTTTTACTTCTGAGATAAGCACTTTTCCATCAACAATTTTATGGTACTCGTTCACATGTTGAATTGGTGGTGCTTCATCTTCATCATATTCATCACGAATTTCGCCGACGATTTCCTCCAATATATCTTCAAGCGTTACAATTCCAGCTGTTCCTCCGTACTCATCATATAAAACAGCCATTGGAATTCGCTTCTTCTGCATTTGCAGCAATAAATCATGAATTGGAGTTGTTTCCATCACTTCAATAATCGGACGCATATACGTGCGAATCGATGATAAATCTTCTTGATCGTTGTTCATATATCGAATAAAGAAATCTTTTACGTTGACCATACCGATAATATCGTCTTTATCTTCTCCAAAAATCGGATAACGTGTGTATCGCTCATTTTGGATTACTTTCATGTGTTCTTCTACTGAATCTTCAAGGTAGAAACCAACGATTTCTGTTCGCGGTACCATAATTTCTTTCGCAATACGATTATCAAATTCAAAGATATTATTTACATACTTATACTCAGCTTGATTAATTTCGCCACTTTCATAGCTATCTGAAAGAATAAGGCGTAATTCTTCTTCTGTATGAGCTACTTCATGTTCAGAAGCTGGTTTCAAACCGAATAAACCAGTTATAACACGCGCTGAACCGTTCAATACCCAAATAAATGGATACATGATTTTATAGAACATCATTAACGGCGTTGCCAATAACAACGTTACTTTTTCAGCCTTTTGAATTGCCAGCGTTTTCGGAGCTAATTCCCCTACTACAACGTGTAAATATGTCATTAGCATAAAAGCAAGACCAAAAGTTAATACTGATGAGATAGAAGGATTTATGTTCCATTTCTCAAATAACGGGTGTAATAACTTTTCGATTGTCGGTTCACCTAACCAACCTAATCCCATAGCTGTAACTGTAATACCTAATTGACAAGCAGATAAATATTCATCTAAATTTGTTGTTACCTTTTTCGCTGCTAACGCACCGCGTTTCCCTTCCGCAACAAGCTGATCAATGCGACTTGAACGTATTTTTACAATCGCAAACTCTGCTGCTACGAAAAATCCAGTAAATGCGATTAAAATCGCAACCATGACTAAATTAAATATTTCCAATGAATCCCCTTAGTTAAAAAACTAAGGTGTCCACCTCCTGTATACTATAATGTTTTCTTATTTGTTCGTTAGAAAACATAGCCCGATACAAAAATTAAAGAGGTCGGATTTCACTTATTCTATAATAATAGAGCAAGTGTCTGTATTAAAGCTGTCGTTTGACCTGATAAAGATTTCGATATTTTTTCACGTTGTGAATCAGTCAATTCATCTAAAAGAGGCTTTAACTCCGTTAGCTCTGCTTCTAATCTATGAATATGGTCTGTCACTTCATTCACTTGTTTCGAAACGTGTTCATTGATACCGAGCAGCTTTTTCTTCTCCTCGATTCTCTCTTTAATCTCACAAAGCGGCATATGCATTTCTTTGCACTTCTCAATAAATTGTAATGTCTCAAATGCTGTTTCGTCGTAATAGCGATAATTAGATTGAGATCGCTCCGCTTTTAAGATTCCTAGATTCGTATAATAATCAATCGTTCGTTTCGACACGTGAGCCATGAGAGCCAACTGTCCGATTCGATACACCTTCCCAACGATCTTCCCCCCTTGTTTATATTACTATTATCATACAATACATAAACTGTACAGTCAAACGTGACGGTTTATTATTCATATTTTATACACAATTCCGTAACGCTATGCAATAATCAGAAAATTAAGTTATAATATCATTATAAAAGAAGAAAGGAGGCTACGCTCATGTACTACAACACTTCATTCGAAAACGATCAACCTGTAGTCCGTCTATAAACTAAGACGGGCATTCATATAGCACATACACTTTGCCTCGTCTTAGGGAACTCATAATACCCTAAAAATAGACGGAGGTACTTTACATGAAACAATCAATTTTAGGAGCTATATGCTTATCATTAGCAGCAAGTATATGGGGCGGTATGTATGTTGTTAGCAAATATGTACTCGATTTTATCCCGCCACTTACGCTCGTTTGGCTACGCTTTATTATCGCTTTTGTTGTTTTGTATGTGATTTTGAAAACAACTGAAAAAAAGCAAAAGAAAAAAGTAACCATTCGCAAAAAGGATTGGCTATTATTCGCTTGGATTGGATTCATCGGGTATTTCATTTCGATCACATGCCAATTTATCGGAACAAAACTATCCGATGCTCATACAGGTTCCTTAGTGACATCAGCTACACCTGCATTTATGGTTATATTTGCAGCGCTCATTTTGAAAGAAAAACTAACTGCTCGTAGACTTTTATCAACTATCATAGCGACAATCGGTGTCATTATCGTTATCGGATGGGATATTGAAATCGGCTCCTATTTTATCGGTACAATCATTTTAGTTGGAGCCGCTATTACGTGGGCTTTACTGTCCATTTATGTGAAGATTGCTTCAGCCCGATTTTCATCACTAGTTATTACAACGTATGCAATATTCTTTTCACTCTTTTTCATCACACCGTGCATGGTATGGGAATTCCAATCAAGTCCTATTGAACATATAAACATGTACGTATTATTAGGCGTACTCTATTTAGGAATCGTCTCAACAGCAGGTGCATTTTTTCTTTGGAATAAAGGATTAGAGTTAGTGGATGCAAGCATCGGCTCATTGTTTTTCTTTTTCCAACCTATCGTTGGATCATTACTTGGTTGGTTTCTCTTAAATGAGACATTAAATAGTAACTTTTTCATTGGTGGTATCCTTATTATATGCAGTGTTATAATTACTACTTTTGAAAAGAAATGAAAAACAGGCAGAGATTAAGAATCTCTGCCTGTTCGCATAATATCACTCCATACTCCTTACGCACTCCAATGCGCGGGACGGGATAACAATTCCGGCAATTTCGTCTGCTTATCCCCTTTCGCCGCATTAATTTGAACTTGCGTAAGAAAAATACAATTTGTAAAATCTGCTCCGCGAATATCTGCATCTCGCAAATCTGCTCCGATTAGATCTGCTCCTCGTAAGTCTGCACCATTTAGGTTAGCCGCAATTAAATAAGCTCCTCTTAAATTTGCGCCTTGTAAATTTTTCTTTTTAAGATTCGCTCCCATAAGGTCTGCACCGCGGTGACTAATTCGTTTCTTACGGGCAGTATTCATTTCCTTCCAAACTAGCTCACTCGTTTCTAAAAGTAAAATATTCACTTCTGCACGGTGTAATGGAATATTTACTTTCATTAACTCATCTGGATTTAAATTCGAAAGTCGCTCTGTCTCCTCAATTGCGGTCTTCAGCTCTTTATGAATTGGCTGTGTTGCCTTTAAAAGAAGCGCCTCATTCAAATACCAAAGCATTTCATGAAGCTGATGCATAACTGGAAAAGCATCATACATTTTTCTCGCATGCTTAGCATCTTTCCGCCAATCAATCCCTTTAAACGTAACTTGAGAAATCTTTTGTCCAGCACCAAAACACTCAAATACTGTACAACCCTTATAACCATTTCCTCTAAGATTTTTATGTATACTACATTTAAAATCTGATTGTAAGTTGGAACACGGTTTACCACCATCTTTATTCACCGCAAAATCTACCGATGCTGCGAACGGTAACGCCACACAACATAGACCGAAGCATTTTTCGCAATTTGCTTTTAAATAATCGTTATGAATAGTCAAAATCTATACCCCCTGTTGTCTTTTGACTATTTCATAATATTCTAACTGTATTAAATAATCAATTTAAAAATAAACCAGCATCTTTCATTTCAATTCATAACTTTATTATTCGATTTCCTTTCAATTGAAAAGGACTAT
>NZ_BOQD01000140.1 GCF_018332515.1 Bacillus hominis
GCCTTTTTATTATAATTTTTTATGCTCATTTTTATTCGTAACACCGAGATGTTCTTGAAGGGTTGTCGATATATCATTGACGCTTTTTTCGTCTGGAACGTAATAATAAATACCACCTATATATTTGTCAGTACCTTCTACTTGCATTTTGTCCATTTTTAAATCTGAATCCATTGAATTTTTTGCAATCGTCATCATATCATCGAAAGTTAAATTTGTTTTTAAGTCGTTGTCGACAGCATCTAATAGGCCACCGATTTTATTAATGGAATTAAGGGACAGTGCTTTTTCAGCGATAGCTTCTAAAACAAGTTGTTGTCGTTGACCACGCATATAATCACTGTCGATATGACGAGTTCTCGCTAGTGCAAGTGCTTCTTCTCCATTTAAATGTTGACGCCCTTTTTTTAGGTGAATAGCATCTGCCTCGTCGCTACTATTTTGTTCTGTGAACTCAACTGGAACGTCGACAGTTATACCACCTAGAGAATCAACAATCTTGATAAAGGATTTGAAATTAAATTTTACATAGTAATCAACTGGGACATCTAAAAAGTTTTCTACTGTATCAATTGTGCTGTCTACACCACCAAATACGTGCGCATGTGTAATTTTATCATATTTATCACGTGATTTAATGTAGACGCGTGAATCACGTGGAATGCTGACCAGTTTAACAGATTTATCATTTTTATTAATTGTTGCAAGTAGTAATGCATCTGTACGAGTCGCTTTTCCGTAACCTTTTTCCCTTATATCACTTTCATCAACACCCATAATCAGGACAGAAATATTGTCAGTCATAGGTTTAACAGCTTTTTCACGTTTGCTGGATTTATCTCCTCGGCCGAGTTCAGAATAGGCGTTGCTTAAGACAGATTTTGCTTTACTGTATATATGGAAGGAGTAACCTCCTGCCCCAAGTGCTACAATCAATAATGGAATAAGAAGGAACCAAAATAGACGTTTTTTCTTGAATCGTCCTTTTTTGGCTCGAGTATCTTTGTTCATGTCGGATTTCATCATTTTTTCTCCTTTAAAACTATCAAAGTGTATACATCTAGGTGTATTAAAACACATAAAAAATATTGTACGCTAAATAAAGGGTATTGTACATGTATAAAAAATAGATGTCTTGATTGTTTATAAGACATCTATTCGTTATTGTATACAAAAGATAGGGATAAGAAAATGATAAAATTTTACCTAATTAAAGCATGATACTTACAATAATCGCAGATAAAATACTAACAAGAGTAGCTCCGTATAGTAATTTTAGGCCGAAGCGGGCAACAACATTTCCTTGTTCTTCGTTTAACCCTTTTACCGCACCGGAAATAATTCCAATGGAAGAAAAGTTGGCAAAAGAAACGAGGAAGACAGAAATAATACCAACTGTACGGATAGAGAGAGTGCTGGAAATTTTACTAAGATCCATCATTGCTACAAATTCATTTGTTACAAGCTTTGTTGCCATAATGCTACCAGCTGTGACAATCTCAGAACTTGGTACGCCGATAAGAAATGCAATAGGGGCGAATACATAGCCTATTAGTTGTTGGAAAGTAATGCCGAATATAATGAGGAATAGGTCATTAATGCAACTAATTAATGCGACGAACCCAATGAGCATAGCGCCGACGACAACTGCTACGCGAAAACCATCAAGAATGTATTCTCCAAGCATTTCAAAGAAACTTTGTTTTTCCCCTTTTATTTCCAAAATGTCTTCATCATCGTTAACGTCGTAAGGATTAATAATGAGTACGATAATAAAACCACTAAATAAATTGAGAACGAGTGCGGTTACTACATATTTTGGTTCAATCATTGTCATATAGGCACCGACAATGGACATAGATACTGTTGACATAGCAGAGGCGCAAAGTGTATAGAGTCGATGTTTTGGAATTTGGGCTAATTGTTTTTTTACCGTAATAAAAACTTCTGATTGGCCGACAATAGCGGAAGCGATGGCATTGTAAGATTCTAATTTCCCAAGACCGTTTATTTTACTAAGAAAGAAACCAATCCAATGAATAAAGAATGGTAGTATTTTGAAATGTTGTAATATACCAATTAAGACGGAGATGAAGACAATCGGTAATAATACGTTAAGGAAAAATGGCATTTCTCCTTTATTCGCAAGACCGCCAAATACAAAGTTTATACCACTGGCAGCGTACTCAAGTAGCCTCGTAAACAGGTTGGAAATTATCGTAATAAGTATGAGACCAATTTCTGTATTTAATAATAAATAGGCTAAAATTAACTGTATAATAATCATGATGAAAATCGGTTTGAATTTAATGTGTTTTTTATTGTTGCTAGCAATGTAGGCAAGGAAAAAAACAACGATAAGTCCAACGAAAAAAGTGATGAATTTCATAATAAGCCCCCTAAAAGAGATATTCTGATATATATGTTTTTCATTTAAAGTGAGAATATGCATGTTTGGTAAAGAGAGGAATAGAGGAATCATGAATATATGTAGAGTACATCACGTTGCAATTATTTGTTCAAATTATGAAGTGTCAAAGGATTTTTATACACGAATATTAGGTTTCAAAGTGAAGAATGAAGTATATAGAAAGGAACGAAATTCTTATAAGTTAGATTTATGTGTAGGAGGAGAGTATCAAATTGAATTATTTTCATTTCCAAGTCCGCCTGACCGTGCAAGCTTTCCAGAGGCTGCTGGACTTAGACATTTAGCTTTTGCGGTTACTGATATAGAAGAAGCTGTTACACATTTAAACCGATGCGATGTTGAAACGGAATTGATACGTGTTGATGAGATAACGGGAAAAAAATTCGTCTTTTTTCAAGATCCTGACGGTTTGCCATTAGAATTGTATGAGGGCTGAAAATTGGTGAATTTTATATAGGGTTGCTTTCAAGCAAATGAAGAAACTAAAGTGAAACTTCTTTTTTAAAGGAGGTGTAACTTTAGCTAAGAAAAGCTAAAGGACATATGTGGATATTTTAAAATTATTGATGGTAGCTGTTCTTATTGCGCTAACAGGTTTCTTTGTAGCTGTAGAGTTTGCAATTATAAAGGTGCGTAGCAGTCGTATTGATCAGCTCGTTACTGAAAAAAAACGAGGCGCATTGGCAGCTAAAAAAGTAACTTCAAATTTAGATGAGTATTTATCGGCATGTCAGTTAGGAATTACGATTACTGCTTTAGGGCTCGGGTGGTTAGGAGAACCAACGATTAAACATTTACTCGAACCGCTGTTTTTAAAATTGGATGTATCTCCTGCAATTGCAAGTACAGTCTCATTTATTATTGCATTTGCAGTTATTACGTTTTTACATGTTGTAATTGGTGAACTTGCTCCAAAGACTTTTGCTATCCAAAAAGCAGAGCAAGTTAGCTTATTATTATCAAAGCCCCTTATTTATTTTTACCGAGTTATGTATCCATTTATTTGGGCTTTAAATGGCTCTGCACGATTTGTAACAGGCTTATTTGGCTTACATCCGGCTTCTGAACATGAAGTTGCACATTCAGAGGAGGAACTAAGATTAATCTTGTCTGAGAGTTATGAGAGTGGTGAGATTAATCAAACTGAATTTAAATATGTAAATAATATCTTTGAATTTGATAACAGGGTAGCAAAGGAAATCATGGTACCTCGTACTGAAGTTGTTGGTTTATATGAAGATGAGCCGTTTGAGACACATATTAAAGTAATCGCACAAGAAAAATATACGAGATATCCAGTATTGGGTGAAGATAAAGATGAAATTATTGGGATGGTTAATGTAAAGGACTTATTTATTCGTTATATGGATGGTAATAGAGATGAAGAGTGTTCGATTACACCATATACACGTCCAGTTATTGAAGTGTTAGAAAATATCGCAATCCATGATTTACTATTGCAAATGCAAAGAAGACGCATTCCATTAGCTGTATTATATGATGAATATGGTGGCACAGCAGGGATTGTTACATTGGAAGATATTTTAGAAGAAATTGTTGGAGAAATCCGAGATGAATACGATGAAGATGAGAATCCACCTATAGAACATATAAGTGAAATGTGTAAAATTGTAGAGGGGAAAGTGCTTATTAGCGAAGTAAATGATTTATTTGGCATACACTTGATCGCTGATGATGTTGATACAATTGGTGGTTGGATTATGGTACAAGAGCAAATCGTTGCTGAGGGAGATATTATTGAGAAACACGGCTTTTCTTTTAAAGTTCTTGAAAAGGATATGCATCAAATTAAGCGAGTTGAAATAAAGAAAGTAGAAGAATGAATGGATTTTCTATTATATAAACTTTAATAAAAAGGATATATAGAAAAATAAATGTTTGCGCTTTCAAAATGGGTGCTATATAGTGAAGGTGGATACTGAAGAATTCTTTTAATGATACTCGTATTTTATAGGGCGAATTCTTTAGATAAGGATTTAGAATGAAAAGTATAGGTGATGAAAAATGATAGCAACGAAGGATATACGTATAGAAAAAGATTTTTTAGGTGAAAAGGAAGTACCGAGTGTAGCTTATTATGGTGTACAAACATTACGTGCCGTAGAAAACTTTCCGATTACAGGATATCGCATTCATCCGTCACTCATTACGGCAATGGCAATTGTAAAAAAAGCGGCAGCGCTTGCGAATATAGATACAGGTTACTTAGCTAAAGATATCGGACAAGAGATTGCAGAAGCTGCACAAGAAATTGTGGATGGGAAGTTCCATGATCAATTTATTGTAGACCCAATTCAGGGCGGGGCAGGGACTTCAATTAATATGAATACTAATGAAGTAATTGCTAATAGAGCGTTAGAACGTATGGGGTATGAAAAAGGTGAATATGCGAAAATTAGCCCAAACACTCATGTGAACATGGCGCAATCAACAAATGATGCGTTCCCAACTGGGATTCATATTGCAACTCTTATGATGCTAGAAGAACTTCTTGTTACAATGGAAAAACTCCATTCTGCTTTTCATGATAAAGCAAAAGAGTTTGATCACGTTATTAAAATGGGGCGTACACATTTGCAAGATGCAGTTCCAATTCGCCTTGGACAAGAATTTGAAGCATATAGCAGAGTGCTAGAGCGTGATATAAAAAGAATTAAACAGTCTCGTCAACATTTATACGAAGTTAATATGGGTGCGACAGCTGTCGGTACGGGATTAAATGCAAATCCAACTTATATTGAGCAAGTTGTAAAGCATTTACGAACTTTTAGTGGATTCCCTCTTGTTGGTGCAGAGCACTTAGTTGACGCGACGCAAAACACAGATGCATATACAGAAGTATCTGCAGCATTAAAAGTATGTATGATGAATATGTCTAAAATTGCAAATGATCTTCGTATTATGGCATCTGGTCCACGTGTTGGATTGGCGGAGATTCAACTACCAGCTCGTCAACCAGGCTCATCTATTATGCCAGGTAAAGTAAATCCAGTTATGGCAGAAGTAATTAACCAAGTTGCTTTCCAAGTAATTGGAAACGATCATACAATTTGCTTAGCGTCAGAAGCAGGGCAATTAGAGTTAAATGTAATGGAGCCTGTACTCGTATTTAATTTAATTCAATCCATCAGTATTATGAACAATGGATTCCGTGTATTCCGTGAATATTGTATTAAAGGAATTACAGCAAATGAAGAGTTGCTTAAGCAATATGTTGAAAAAAGTGTTGGGGTTATTACAGCAGTGAATCCTCATATTGGTTATGAAGCAGCTTCGCGCATTGCACGTGAAGCAATTACGACAGGAAAATCTGTTAGGGAGTTATGTTTAGAACATGGTGTACTTACAGCAGAAGAGCTTGATATTATTTTGGATCCATACGAAATGACGCATCCTGAAATTGCTGGCGCTTCTTTATTAAAGAATAAAGTGAAACTTTAATCAGTAGGGGGTGTCCATCACCACTGATTATTAGCCTTCACCAATCGGGCTTTTACGGGCAGCACGACTCCCACAAATAGCGGGATAAAAAATGTAATGTAAAAAGCACCGATCCATTTGGATCGGTGCTTTTTTTAGAAGATATTAAATACAGAGTTAAGTTGAAGTAAGCTAATAATAGCTAAGAAGATTAAACTATATTTCATTACTATTTTAAATAGAGCAGATTCTTGACCAACTAGTCCAACTGCTGCACAAGCAACTGCTACAGATTGTGGTGAAACCATTTTTGCGATTGTACCACCAACTACGTTTAATGAAACGAGAGTAGATGGTACGATGTTTAACTGATCGGCAGTTACTGCTTGAAGTGGTGCGAATAATGAACCACTTGATACGACTGAACCTGTAATGAATACGCCAATCCATCCTAAGATTGGAGAAAGAACTGGGAATGCATTTCCTGTAGAAGAGAATGCAAGTCCAAGTGTAGATGACATACCAGAGTAGTTTTCTACGTAAGCTAAAGCGATAACGCTACAAATTGTATATACTGGAACTTTTAGTTCTTTTATTGTTTCGATCATTAATTCTTTAATCATTTTGCCGTTTACACGGTAGACGATAAGTGAAACGATGATTGCTAATACGATCGCAGTAGTTGTAGAAGAGAATACATCTAGTTTGAAAATCGCTGCGAAAGGTGTATCAGCCTTTGTAATTGGTGCAGTTTTCATAACCGCATTATGAAGACCAGGGAATTGAATGTTAAATACTAAGTTTGCCAATGGACCATCCGGAGCAAATAAAGCTTTAATTGGTTTTAAATTAAAGATTGTTACAAATGCAGTTAAGAATACGAATGGGGACCAAGCATATAAAATTTGATTGAATGTATGAGATTCTTTTTCTTCTTGTTTTTCTTCTTTAGCAGAAGATTTTGGTTGCCAAACACGTAAGAATAATGTAAGAGCGACCATACTTACGACTGCTGCGAAAATATTAGTAAGTTCAGCGCCTAAGAAGTAAGTCACAAGGAACTGAGTAATTGCGAAAGAAACACCACTTACAAGAATACCTTGCCAAGTTTCTTTAATGCCTTTAAATCCATCTACCATTGAAACAAGTAAGAACGGTAAAACAATGCTAATGAATGGCAAAATGTAAACAGCTTGACGACCGACAGTTAATGCATCTAGCCCAGTTAATTGTGCAGGTACTGTAACTGGAATACCCATAGCACCCATAGCACCACCAGCGATATTAGCTACTAAGCAAATACCTGCTGCTTTTAATGGATTAAAGCCCATACCTACAAGTAATGCAGCTGTAATAGCAACTGGAACACCGAAACCAGCTGCGCCTTCTAAGAAAGCACCGAAAGAATAAGCGATTAATAATACTTGTAAACGCTGATCATTTGTAATACTTGAAATGCTATCACGGATGACATTGAATTGTTCTGTTTTAACAGTTAATTTGTAAAGGAAGATAGCTGCGATAACGATAGTACAAATTGGATAAAATCCAGATAAAACACCGAACCCGGCAGATGCTACAGCTACAGTTGCGGGCATTTTATAAACAAATATAGCAAGAATAATAGCGACGATCACACTATAAAGCCCAGCCATGTAACCTTTCATTTTGAATCCCACTAAACAAATAATGAAGCAAAAAATTGGGAGTGCTGCGATTAGTGCAGATAACCAAATATTGTTTAACGGGTCATAAATTTGTGTCCAAGTACTCATAATAATGACAACTCCTATCTATTATATGTGAAGAAATTCACATTATTTGTGAAACTATTCACAATCAACTTACATGCTTAGTATATTCGCCTTCAACACTATTGTCAACGTAAAAAAGTATAATTATTCCATAATAGTGTTAAAAGTAACGCTTTGTTCATAAAGTGGACAAAAAGCGTAATCAAATTGATTTGAATACGCTTTTATAAATTATTTACATATTCTTTCATTTTTTCATATGTCATTGGTCCTACATGCTTATATTGAATGATACCGTTTGTATCGATGACAAAAGATGTTGGAATGCTGATGATTTGATATGCGGCACTTGCCTGTCCTTTTTGATCTAATAGGACGGGGAAGGTATATTTGTTTTCTTCAAGAAATTGTTTTACATCGTTCGGGTCTTTTTCAGTAGCTGTCGCATTTACAGCGACCATTTCAATCCCCATATTTTTAGTATCATGATAAAACTTTTCCATATCAGGCATTTCTATTTTGCATGGACCGCACCAACTTGCCCAAAAATTCAATATTACTTTTTTTCCTTTATAGTCTGTAAGGCGAACTTCTTGACCAGTAGTTGTTTCCAGAAGGAAATCAAGGGCAACATCGCCAACTTCAGTTCCAATTGGGATGTTTGATTTTGAAGCTATATCTTCTTTTTTGTCTAATAGGAAGTGATCGATAATAGTCCAGCCAACCGCAATGCTAATTAACATAATAATAAACCATTTTTTAATATTACATCATCCTCCTTACTTAAATTTCCTTTTTATCGTAACAAAATGGTTAAAAATGGTCAAATTACTTTACGATAGGTTATCAATTATGGACGGTATTTTACAATATCATTACTGTACATTTCAGTAAGGTGAAAATATAACAAAAAGCCTGATAAAACAACGTTTGTAAGCAAAGTATTACTAGCCCTTTGTTTTGCTTTTTTATTGTATCATATAGTATAATATTCAAAATCAGGAGGATTTTTTCTTGAACTGTGTGCTGATAAAAGTCGGAAAATTTTCTCAGCATTATAGGTTGATAAAGTTATGTCGTAACAGGAAATATAAGAACAGATATATAAATAAATAAAAAGAAAATAAAAAATGAAAATGAGGGGAACTTTATGAACCAAAACCAATTTGACTGTCGTATTTCAGAAGAAGACGTACAAATGTTAAGAGCATTAGCTCATCCGCTACGTCTACGTTTAGTAATGGAACTAATGCAGCGTGGAACATGTAATGTAACACAATTACAAGAGGTATTAGAAATTCCACAATCAACTGTTTCACAGCATTTAACGAAATTAAAACAAAATAAAGTAGTACGCTTTGAGAGACGTGGGTTAGAAGTGTACTATCAAATTCATAACGATAAAGTAAGTGAAGTAGTAAAAACATTATTTTCTTAATTTTTGAATATTATGGAAAGAAGACGTGTGAAATATACGTCTTTTTTTATTTGGAAAGGATGTAATAATAGGAAGATATTAGCGCGTGAGAAAGAAACAAACTATCGGTTGAAGTGTTAAATTGACGGAATATATTCTGAAGGGATATGAAAAGATAGAAAGGAGTGTTGTAAGCCAAAGGAGGAACAATATAATGGATGTAAAACGTGTGAAACAGATATTATCTTCTTCAAGTAGAATTGATGTTACATATGAGGGAGTCCCCGTATGGATTGAGAGCTGTGATGAGCAGAAGGGGAGTGCTCAAGTGTATGACGTATCCAATCCAGGAGAGAGCGTTCACGTGGATGTGACGGCTTTAGAAGAGATGTAATAAAAAAGACGCTTCTACAATTAGAAGCGTCTTTTTTATTTGCTATTCCATCATATGTGCAATTTTCTTAGAGAACATAAGAAGTACTAATCCTAGCACGATTACGATAACACCGATGCTTGCGAATACTTCTAAATATCCTAAAGATTGAGTGAAAGCAGCTAATTGTCCTGCTAATAAGTTTGCACAGCCAGTACCAGCTAACCATACACCCATTAATAAAGATGCTAATTTAAGAGGAGCGATTGCACTTACCATAGATAATCCGATTGGTGATAAGAATAATTCACCGATTGTATGGAACATGTAAGTGAACACAATGAACAGTAAGTTTGCTTTTATTGTAATGTTACTTTCATCGCTACCAGTTTTTAAAACAGCTAAAGTTAGAATTAAATATCCAACCCCTAGTAAAATCATACCTAATGCCATTTTTGTTGGGATTTTTAAATCACCATTTTTTGTTTTTGAAAGTTTAATCCATAATGCAGAAACAGGTAATGCCAATAAGATAATGAACAATGGGTTTACAGATTGGAACCAAGGTGTTGGAATTGTAAATCCACCAATTGTACGATCTACGAATTTATCTGTATAAAGTGTTAAAGAACTACCTGCTTGTTCAAATCCTGCCCAGAAGAATACAACGAAACAAGTTAAAATTAAAATTGCAGCTGTACGTTTTTTCTCTTGTGTTGTTAAAGGTTTTTTCTCAATTACTTTTGCGTTGTTTTCTTTAGATTGTTTTCCAACAACAGTTGTTCCGATTGTACCTAAGTAACGAGGTGCTAATAAATTAAATGCAATCTGACCAATGATCATACCGATACAAGCTGTTAAGAATCCGTATTTATAATCTGTGAAATAACCGCAAATGAATGGAGCGATAAAAGCTCCTAAGTTAATTCCCATGTAGAAGATAGTGAAGGCACTATCACGACGAGAATCATTTTCGCTATATAATTGACCTAATAAAGTCGAAATATTTGGCTTGAAGAATCCGTTACCAATAACTAATAATCCTAATCCTAAGAATAGTCCAGTTTTAGTGTTCATTGAAAATAGTACAAAGTTACCAAGTGCCATAATGATACCGCCGATGGTAATGGCGTGTCGTTTCGTAATGAAATGGTCAGTTAGCCAACCACCAATAATCGGTGTGAAATATACAAACATTGTGAAAAGACCGTAAATCTGTACAGCAACTGCTTTATCAAATCCTAAACCGCCGCTTACTAAGCTCGTTGTTAAATAAAGAACTAATAAGCCACGCATTCCGTAATAACTAAATCTTTCCCATGCCTCTGTAAAGAACAACAAATATAATCCTGGTGGATGTTTTTTTGGTGACTGTTGCTCTCCAGCTTTTTCTAATTTTAAAGCTGCATCCATGTTTGTTTCCCCCTAATCCTGTATAACGGATATTTATGTAATTATTTTAATTCACAAAATATTTAGAAGTCAATAGAATTATATGGAAATAGAAAGAAAATTTCTGAAATAATTCATTTTTTCTTCAACCGTTATTGTATTTTTCCCTGAAAACGAGATAATAAGCGTTTTCAAATGTAGTAATTGAATTCTAAAAGAAAGTAAAATAGTGATTAATCAGAAAATTTAGATTAAAATATCTATTCCGATATAGAGAAAATACACTGTATTTACTTTTATAATA
>NZ_BOQD01000141.1 GCF_018332515.1 Bacillus hominis
CTCCTACTAACATTTTTATCCAATTTATGATTAAATTATACCTTTTTCTATATTTTTGATATAAGCGCCAATCTCAACATACATAATTTTACAGATAATCAGAGGTTTTTAGAAGGAGCTTTACATAAAGTAAAGCAACAAACAACACTGCAATCATAACAAAAATTCGCTTTCCCCTTATCTCCACTTCTTGTTTCATCACCTATTCTCCTTCCACTACATGCTTATCTTCTTTAAATAACGGAATTCAAATGAAATAACAATATGGCTCGTCGCGTATTACTTTCCACGCAACAAAGATCACTTGAACTACCTCAAAAGCAAGGACAATCCAAAACAAAACATCACTAATACGCGAACTAATATTAAATAGAATAAATATTAACAAATGAAAATTGAATGCTTTTCGACAATGGTATTTGTACACTTCATTTTTACTTGCCAGCGTGATGTACATGAGTAGTGGTGAAAAGATTCCTATTGCGGCTGAGAGTAGTAGCACAATGATGGTGTTTCTTTTTTTTGTGGTGGTTTTCATGAGTGATTTTCCCCCCCTTTTATTTTGCCTTCTTTAGGTTAGGGGGTGACGTTGGGGGAGATGCAAGAAATAACCTATAATTAGTTCTGAAAAAATAGACACAATGAAATATCTTCCATACTCCATTGTGTCTAGTTACCTCAAAACACTGATTATCTATCAAAAAACATTTGAAATAAATACTGCAACCAAAATAACATACATGTAATAAATATCCCAAACACTACATTTTCATTAAACTTCTTAAAAATAGCATTCCATTTAACTACGATATATTGATTCACAACACACCAATAGAGGAGAAATAAAATTGAGATACCGGTCAAAGGAATCATAAACTCCACCCCTCTTCCCCCTTTCATTTTTATGATTCACCTATTATATCTCCACTAAATTAAAAGATCAACTATATCCATACTCTTTAAATACTAAAAATGTATCTAGTTACGAATTCCATCCATCTTAATCCCTATGAAAACCACTTAAGAATTTTAAAAAACTTGACAAAGGGTACCCCTACTACTTTCAGGTTTCAACATGCTTAACAATACAAAAACCACCCCAAACAAATATATCGTCCAGGGTGGTTTTCTAAAACTTTCATATCACTATTAAATTACTACTTCAACCTATCCTGCAACGCACTAATATTAATAATCACAGGACTACCCGACTTCAACGTACCATCTTTCTGTAACATTGGCCCCGAAGTAATACATTGACCTTTCTTCAATGTTGCAAGTCGTTTTTCCCATTCTTTACGCACAGCTGAATCTTGAGCAAGGTTTGATGCAATAGCACTAATTTCATTTTCAGGTGGCATGAAATACACTTTTTGACTTGAGTTCTGTAATCGTGAAATTTCATCCGTTGTAAATTGCCCTTTTAATGATTGTGTTGCATACCAACCTGACCAGCCAAATTTTCTTCCTTCAGTTAAAATTTTGGCACTTGGTGATTTTTCTCTATGATCAAGATTTTGCGCTTCGTCTAAAATAACTGGGAATGGTTTATTTTTATCCCCGTGATGCAATTGATAGTTCCAAATATCCCATAAGATAAACTCTGTAATCATGAGCTGTACATCTCTATTAAATCCTGTTAATTGTACAATAAATACTTTACCTTTTTGGTTTAGTATTTCTCCCCAATCATATACAGCACTATGATTAAATGGATTTTTATCAATGAATGGTTTAATTTGCGACCTTGCTGTTTTAGCTGGACCAGAAGTATCTTCTTCTAACTCTGCTAATAAAGAATTTAAATTCATATTCTCGCCATATTTATCTAAGCCACGCATTACCGCCTCATATATAGCGTTTTGTTGCTGAATGCCTAAATCTTTATATACAGCTGAAAATACACTTTTAATTCTTTCAGCAACATCCGTATTATCTTCATCGATATAAATTCCTTCATCCAATTCTTTTTGATTTCGTTTAAATGGATTTACTGGAAATTTGTCTTTTGCCACTAAAAATTGTTCAATATTATCTTGAAGTTTCTCTTTAAATTCCGGTTCTAACTTAGAATTCTTGAATCCATCTGTATAGTCAAATATCATACTAGAAATTCCGTTTTTCGCCAATTCAAGAAGTAAACATTGAATGAAATAGCTCTTACCTTGCCCTGATTTACCCGAAATTAAAATATGTCTATTCGCTAGCTCTGGGTTTCCGAATTCCCAATATATTTCTTGAGTCGATCCCTCTACTGTTCCTAACAAAACGCGGACGTCCTTTAATTCTTTTGTTTCTTTTTCTTCTTTCTCTTCTTTCTCTTCTTTCTCTTCTTTCTCTTCTTTCTCTTCTTTCTCTTCTTTCTCTTCTTTCTCTTCTTTCTCTTCTTTTTCTTCTTCAGAATGAGGTACAGTTGGAACGACTTTATTGCTAGGATTTTTCAACTCTTGATTGGAGTCATGATTCTTATTCAATAATCTATCTGGATTAATATCAGTTCCACCAGAATGAATTTTTGTTTTGAGTGCCTCAATTTCTTCGACTACTCCTTCATATCCATCCTCTTCGGTTAATTCCACTAATAAAATATCTTCTTCGATTTTAATGGATCTCCATGCTTGTTCTTTTTTGAATGATAAAATCGCACCTTTCCCAATTTTACTATCCAAATCTCCACTCATTTCATAATCATCATTTAATAATTTTTTCTTTAGTTCTTCAATTTTCTCATAAGATTTTTCTGGCCAAATGTTATTTGCAATAAATTTCTCTGCATTCGCTAGCAATAACTGTACAAAGAAGTTTCGGAAAAACTTATGTTTAAATACATGTAAACCATCTTCACTTACTTTAGAAAGTTGCGTATCAAATAGTTGCTTAGTAGCATTAATTTGCTCTTTCGCTTTTGCAATAGCACTGTCTTGATTTAAACCAATTTTCACTTCCACTGGATAATAATGCACTGATAATTTATCATCTTGTATTTCTACTCCGATTAACAGTAAATCGTCACTATGCGCACCTTTTCCGCCTAGATTTTTCGCAGAAAATACCCCTTCACTTTTCGTTAACTTTACCGCTCCAGCAACACGTAATATTTCTTCTAATGAGATAGGAACCCATAAAATATTCTCATGATCTAACGCACTTAATATATATTTCACAGCCGAAATAATACTTAACTTTTCTCTTGAAAATTGTCCCTTACTTCCTATAATTCGTAGCAACCACTCACCATTTAAACTATTGAAAGCTCTAATAGCTGTATTGATTTTTTCAGGCGTCGATACAATTTCTTTTTCTGCCAAATACTGTTCAATAACTGTTCGATACTGTCTTGCTTTATCCGTTACTGTAATTGCATCATACTGGCTTGATGAAGAATATTGATCACTATAATGGATGACCAATAAATTACGTGATGACTCTTGGAAGAAATCTAAACCAACATTAGGCTCAATAAATGTTACCCAATAAGAAGATTCATATAAATGTTCTAGAACTTGTTCATCATAAGTAGATGTTCTCGTAACAATTGTTTCATTCTTGCGGTAAGGGTTTGTACCATCGTTATTTAAATTACTTCCTAATTCATTCATTCCTCTAGCAGTTTGAATTAGCAAATGTTCATTATTCAATACATTTTTCAATCCGAAGCCCGTACGATAATCTACTTCTGTACTAATAGATGATAGAGATGATAACATTCCATTTAAAGATAGTCCTGTTTCAATATCTTCCATTGTACTTTTCGCATGCTTCTCATTTGAAATCATTTTATAGAATGAAATATGAGCGTAACCATATTCTTTCGTACCTATAAGTTTATAGTAGAAAACATTTTCTCGAATCAGCCTTAATACGTCTACAGCATCAAGATTCTTTGATGCTAGCGATAATTCAAAGAACTCCTCGAATTTTTGAACATCATCATAGATAGAAAACTTTTCAAAGGCACTTAATATATTATTCTCATGATATAAAGCGACCTCTACTGGTATAATTTTTAATGGGCCTTTTTTATCTATCTGCTTCTTAATAAAATGCACTAACCCTCTTACAACTTCTTTATCATTATTTATATTAATAACATTGATTCGTATCGGAGATTTAGATTCTTGTAAAAATAAGTATTGGAAATGCTCCACAAATTGTTGAAGCTTTTCTTCAACTACATTAGCTAAAAATGCATTAGATTCTCCAATTGCAACCTTATGAAGCGGTTCATAAACGATCCATTCAGGCGCTTCATTTTGAGCAACTGGTCGATACAATTCATCATTCTGTCCATATATATATGGCAATAGATTATTAGGATGCAGACGATTTAAAATATGCATTTCAACTACTTCATTTTTAATTTCATCATTAATACTTAACTGGTAGGCAACATTAAGAGGATGCAACGGTGTTAGTATAACTCTTTGTTCCTCCTCAATAACTCCCAATTTAAACAGATTCTTTTCTTCTTCTTTTAGCATTACATTTTCTTGTATATGAGCAACGCTTTCGTTAAAAGCTTTCAAGTATCTTATAGATACCTCTCTTAATTGATCATCCACAAAACAAAGACTAGGAACCGTATTATTAAATTTATAGTAATTTAATAATTCTTGGTACGCATTTCTCAATGATGGATTAATTGCTAATTCAACCTTATTTAGACCTGATACTCCTCTAACTGCAAAAGCAATTTCATTTTCAATCCATACTCTCTCGTCTTGCAAATAATTTCGAAATCCTTCTCGTGCTGAAAATTCCCTTGCACCCTGTTTTAATTTATTTGTATCAAGGTTATATTCGAAACTTTCTTGATGTTCTCTTTTTAATTTCCATACCCTTTCTCCTGATACTGGAACAGTCTTTGCAACTTGCTCTCTAATAAGAATAGGGATTAAAGTTGTTTCAATTTGAATAGAAAAGGATAAGCTATCATCATTCCATGCAGGAGAAGATTCAGAGACTTCAAAACTTCCTCCTTGCCAATTTATAATCTGTGCATCTTCTTCAATAAATAATTCTTCTGGTTCACTAGAAATATCCCCAAAAACAATACATTCTTCGGCTTTATTCATAACTATATTTTTCTTATTCATATTCACTTCATAAATTGTTTGGAGAGATTGTAAAAACGCGGCTTCACATTCTACAACAGCAATATGAAACTCATATTTCGACTTAGATTGCATCTTATGTGTATATACAACTTTATGGAATGAAGTCACATTTTGCTTATGCACTAAACTTACAGCTAGCTTTTTCCCAGATACCACACAAAAATCCTGTGAATTTTTATGAATGTATTCCTTCTTCAACTTTTCTTCAAATTCAAAGTTTATGTTGATATTTTCTACCTGTGTAGGATTAAAAATAATAATATGGCGTTTACGTCTCCCAGCCTTTGTCTCAGCTTGTGCTTTTTCCCAATATAACAGACCTTCTTTTGAATATTTCTTTGCTGATTCAATATATTCTAATGGGCGATCTATTTCAGTCATTTTGTCGTAAGAATCTTTAACAAGAACATAATCCGCTTGCTGCCAATCTTCCTTCTTTAGACGAGAAACACCTTTCTCATCGAATAATTTTTCTAATTGACTCTCTAAATGCTCATACTCGTGCATATGTTGTACTTTCTCAAAGAATGAAGCATTTTCTTCTAACCTTTTTTTCATTTGAGCTGAAGTAAATTGATTTAAATTTTCATCATAGAAAATACCTAGATTAGAATAATCTTCTCTCGCAATCTCTTGTTTTGATAGAAACCCAAGAATTTCTTCATAATCCCAAAGAGATGGTCGCACAATTGTATCATCTAATTTTTTACGTAAATAAAATGATAGTACTTCCTTCTCTTCTTTGTTTAGAGAAGAAGTTTCAATTTCTTCTTTTAATGTTTTTAAAATTGATTTCACATTAAATGGCATACCTTCTTTTTGTAAATCACTGCTACCACCCTTAATACTGTCCAGCGTCTCATGACATACACTAAGTAAAGCTGTTTTCTCCCAAACATCCTTTTGTTCACCGACTTCATTACGAAGTGTTACTAAAAAGTCAGGAGTCACATTTGCTGATGTAGTCGCAACAACTACCTTCATTTCCTCTGAAAGCTTAATGGCAATTGTTTCGTATGGAGTTCCTTGCTTATGCTGATAATAAAACGCCTGCGATAAATCTTGTTCTTTTAATGTGTCATAAAACGCTTTTACTTGTTCATGATTATCAAATTGAAGATAAAATCGCTCTCCACCTCTAAGATTTTCCGCTTCTAAATAACTTATTAGTTTATCTGAAAGATAATTATAAAATTGGTTTAACATACTGTGCATCACCGCTATCACTTTTTTTGTCTATTAAATTCAGCTTATCAAATAACTGTACAATTTCTTCTTTTGAGTACCGATCGAAGAATAAACCTCTAGCCTCTAAATCTATAAATACTTGCTTCAAAGGTTTTCTTTCCTTTTTCAAACTCAATGCTGTTAGTAGCAATAACATATCTTGACTAATATTAAGCATATAACCAAGTGAACCTCGAGTTTTTAAGAAATATTTTTTTCCCACCTCTTCTATTGATAAAGAATATCTATGTCGAGGTCCTTGCATCGTATCTTTTTCATAAGCTTCTTCTATACTACGGAATAAAGATTGTACAAGCGTCTCATATTCTAATTCTAAATTTTCTTCATAAACCCCAAGACCTACATGTCTTCTATATTCCATAACCCAATCGCAAAGAATCTCTAAAAATACTTTTTTATCCTCATCGGATAATTGCTGATGTGTTTCCTTCAATTCAGGATAGCCACATGCTTTTTCTACTCCCATTAAGAAATTTAAATGTTCTAAGCAATTAATATGAAGTAGTAAATGTCTACCTGTATCTTTAATCATTTGATAACCATGAGTATAACCTTTTCTATTCTTACTCGTAGACTCCCAGTCAAGTGTAAAATAAACTTCGTTGTTCTCACTAAAGTTCGCTTTCCCAACTTGTGAAAGCTTTAAAGTCAATTGAGTAATATATAAGAAGTAATAATAACTAAGAAACAAGTGATAATGGGTTCTAAAATAATCTTTATGCTCCGCTAAAAATTGAAAATCTTCTTTGAATACCTTCGAAATAAATGGAATTTGATTAATATAACGGCGTTCTTTCTCATCTTTCTCTAAATGATTTAATTGCTTTAACACAAGACGCGACATTAAATCTGTTGAATCACTTTTTCCAAAAATCTCTTTTACTGTTTCTTCCTCACCTAATAAGACATCTAAAAGAAACCTAGCAATATCTTGTTCTCCTTTTTTATCTGCACCTTCACTTAACGGTAAATATTGAAATAAATGCAAATGAAAAATTTTAATTGTATTGTCACTATCTTGTAAAAAGGTACGTAGTATTTGTTCAAAGTGCGACTTATCTTGCTTTGATACATCAACAGATTTACTAATCTCCCCAATAAGTTCTTCTAGGTTAACTTCCATTTTTAACTTATTTCCGCTGACAAGACGCGTGAATTCTCCTAATACTCCCTGAAACCCTTTTACGAATTTTGCCCGCTCTGTTCCTCGTGTGGAGAAAGGTAACAGAGGAGCTTTTTTATTTATTGTATGTTTTAATCCTAATTTTTCCTGTTTAATACTCAGCGACCTTTTCAAATCCTCTAAATTCTCTCTTACAATCATTTTCTAATCCCTTCTAAACGTAAATTCTTCAAAATCTTCGTCGTATGTTAGTTTAAACATTCCATTTTCATTAGATTGAACAAACAACAATTCTTTTTCTCTATTTCCTAATTTCATTATCTTATCCACAAATTCAACGAACTGAATACAATCTTCTTTATCCTTTTTATTCGGGCGATAACCTTTTGAAAGTTTAACCATCATTTCATATAACGGATAATCAATTTCTAAATATACAGGAGCAACTTTATCTTCATTGGAAAAAGCAAGTAATATATTTAATTTAAATCGATTTAAAACCTCTGCTTCTACCCCTTTCAAATGTCCTACAAACGGCTTGATTTTAAGAGACTGTGCAACCTGAGTAGTATCATTTGAATAATCCATAAATACATAATCTGACTTCGGACTTCCGTTCCATAAGAAAATTGATTTTCTCGCTAAATTATACATATCTTTTAAATCAGATCGATTTCCCTTATTAAAAGCATATAAATATTCCATATATTTTTTATAATTTTCATCCGCGAACATTTCATTTAAAACTGGAGATAAAAAGAATGACATACGTATTAATGTTTTATTGAATACCTGTCTAGATGAATCGCTTAACTCAAAGAAAGGCCCCATCTCTTCTAGCCCTTCTATCCATCCATCAAGTCCATGTAAATCTAAATGTTTTTGGAAAGTATTCTTCATATTTACTGAGTTATTTAGCTCAATTAGCATTTGGTCTACACTATTTGATCGAAGATGAATAGGATCCATTTTAGAAATCACTGCTAGTAGATTTGATTTTTCTTGACCATCAAATAATAAATTCGGCAATAAAGCTTCTGTTTTTTCCATCATACCTGCCCCAAGAAAATCTTCATTCCCATGAGAAGGTACTAAAATATCATAAATAAAATTAAGCATAGAGCGTGTCGAAATAATCATCTTATGCTTAACTATTGCTTCAATTAATATGCTTAAAACACCATCTCGTATCTGTTGCTGTTGCAACAACTCATAATTCACCATGAAGAATCCATTTATACCACGTTGCTTATCCTTCAAATAAGCTTGATAGAATGGATTTCTTTCTGACTCAACTACAATTCGCTTTAAAATAGATGAAAAGTAATCCGATTTTGGCCCTTCGCTAGTTAATTCAAAAGGTTGATAATCACTAAAGCTAATCAAGTGAAAATTACCGCTTTGTTGATTAGTAGCAACTTCATTTGCCTCGAATATTCCTGATTCCTCAATAAATTTTGTTAAAGTTTGATAGTGCTCTTTTGCATAATCTGATTCAATAAAGTTATGTAGCACTCCTAGGTTAATAGCTAAAATTAACTTACATCCAGAACTGTCAATCTCACTATCGCTATACGGCTTTAATACTTCCGCTAATGTATCAAGAGAACTCTTTTGTGGATCAAAACTTTCGGTAGCATCATTATGAACCGAAAATTCTTCCATCAATTCAGGATATTTATTTTTCACATACGATAATAAATGTGATTTCCCATCTCCAACGCTACCACACAAGAAAATTAATTGACTTGTATTTTTCCCTGCTGCTGTTGTTAGAGCAGACATCATATCGTTCTGTATCGTTCTTTCAACATGTAAATAATCCTTGAAAGAACTAAATTCATTAGGATTTTCGATAGCCTCTTGAGATGATTCTTTCAACTTCGAGATTTCTGCTAGTAAATAGCTCTCTCCTTCTCCTAAAATAAAGTCATGGTACTCCAAGATTTCATCTGTTCCTTCATTATTAACCACAGATTGTCTATCTTCAATTTCTAATCCCACTGCAATCTCAGAGTTATTTATCTCTATTAATTCCTCAGGTTGATTAGGAGTATTTTGTTTACTTGCAACCTCAATTAGTAATTTTAGCTTTTCTTCTAAACTAGCAGATATCTTTTCTTCCAATCTCTCTACAATATGCAAACTACTCTTCGGCTGTGGGTTTTTATATTTCGGCGCAACAAATTTATAGCTCCCGTATACCTCCATAAACCACACTGCAATTTGGAATAGATTTTTATGCATTTTAAAGGCACTCTCTACTCCACTTTCAATATGTTCGTGCGCCGCTTTATTTCCTAAGTAGCGAACTGTATCAAATGAACGTGAAATTTCTTTTGATAAAATATCTTCTCTTTCTAATTTTTGAATACGATCTACTTGCTTTAAATATTGAATATCGTACAATTCATGTTCTTCTGCAATGCGTTTTGATAATAACTCCGAGAATACTCTTCCCTTAATTAAAACCGCTTGGGGATCTTGATAAAAAATATTTTCAATATCCCTGCCAATCTCCACTAACTCAGGGAATATATCTTGTAGAAAATCAAATGTATATTTCTCCAATGATGTAACACCTCTTAATATAAAAATACGTTTCGAATATATTCCATATTATACAATATC
>NZ_BOQD01000142.1 GCF_018332515.1 Bacillus hominis
CCGATTGGTTCAACTAATAATCAGTGAGGAATGAACAAAATCCCACTGATTAAAGTTTCACTTTATATATGTTTTAACAGTGTTTCCACAAACTTTTCTAAATAGTGCTGATCTACTTCATCGAAACGATTTTTTTCGGGACTATCAATATCAAGTACACCGATGATATTTCCTTCTTTCATAATCGGTACAACGATTTCCGAATTCGAAGCACTATCGCAAGCGATATGACCTGGGAATTGGTGAACGTCCGCTACAAGCTGCGTTGTTTTCGTTTCAGCTGCCACGCCGCAAACGCCTCGTCCGAATGGAATGCGCACGCAAGCAGGCATTCCTTGGAATGGTCCAAGAACAAGCTGATTTCCTTCTGTTACATAAAAGCCAACCCAATTAACGCGATCTAAAAATTGATTTAATAGTGCGGACGCATTTGATAAGTTTGCGACTACGTTCGGTTCGCCAGTTAATAGTGCATCCAGTTGTTTAATTACTGTCTCATATTGCTGCTCACGAGATCCTGCATAACTTTCTTTTGTAAACATGGAAACAACTCCCTTTTTATCGAGGTGTGTAAAATATTGGCAAAATACGATGTATTTCACATGACTTTGTCGATAGAAAATTAAAGGAATTTGTCTTAAAAGTCAAGAAATTTAAACTATAGCTGTTCAGTGAGGGGAAGTGAGCGCATGAAGCAGACGAAACAAAAGGTAATTGATGCGGCAATATCGTTGTTTAATACGAAAGGTTATGATGGAACGTCGGTACGAGACATTGCAAAGCGGGCGGATGTGAATGTAGCGAATATTTCATATTATTTTGCTGGAAAGCAAGGTTTATTAGAACAGCTTATTACTGATTTTTTAGAAGGATATACTCATGTAATTGAAACGGCATTTGAACAGAGAGAATATTTGTCGGCTAAAGATGTGATGGTGCAAATGGTGCGCGGGATTTTACGATATCAATTTGATAATAGAGAACTGACACGTTTTTTCTACCGAGAGCTTTCGCTTGATACGACATTAATTCGTGAAGTGATGACGATTTATTTTTCAAAAGAAAGATATTATGTAGAGCAAATTATTAGACAGGGACAAATGAATCAAGAATTTAAGAAGGTATCTTTTACAATGTTTATGACGCAATTAAAAGGCATGATGAATATGCCGTTTTTATATCCGCAATATATATCAGAAGTGCTGCATTCTTTTCCATCCGAGACATTTTTCTTAGAAATGTATACGAAAGAAATTGAACAATGGATGGAGCAAGCATTATGCAAAACGAATATGTATTTTGAATTGCCAAGAGCTGTTCATATGTGAAAAATCCCCACCTAACGAACTGAGGTGGGGATTTTTGTCGTTTCTTTTCTTTGCCATAAATTATTGCATAATAGCGCAATGATTGTTAATGAGGCTCCGGCAATTTCAATTTTGTCGACTGTATAACCTCGAAATATGGAACCGATAAGAGCAAGTACAGGAACTAAATTCATAAATAATATGCCGTTAATTGATGAAATATAGCGATTTCCTGTGTTCCAGCAAAATACAGCGATAACCCCCGCGACAATTGACATATAAAAGAGTTCAAAACGAACGCTCATAATTGTGTGTAATGACGGTACAGCGACTATATTTGCACTTGTTAATGCAGTAACGATTATAACGAGTGAAATAGAACCGAATAAACAAGTTAATGTTGTGTACCTAAGTGGTGACCAAGATTGAAAACGAGCACCACCATTCGTATAAATGACCCAGCAAGTAACGCCGCATAACATAAATATGTTTGTTGATAAGTGGCTTGCTGCTCCAAATAATAAGTGAATATTTCCTTTTGAAATGACAAGCATAACACCGAGTAACGCAACGAACATACAGAGAAATGTGTAGTGCCCTGGACGGCGATTTTTTGTTATCCATTGTAATAATAGAGCGATAAGTGGCATAAGAGACTGAATCATAGCCGCATGAATCGCTCCAGAGGGCCCGGCAAGTTGTTGACCGTAGAAAACGAGAAATCCATACCCAGCGAAACCGAATGTTCCGTAAAAGAATAAAGAAAGTGTTCTTTTTTCTAAGCGGAGAGAATTTTTCCCTTCGATAATTAAGAGTAGAATAAGAAAAATAATAGCTGCTGATCCGTATCGAATAGTTGTGAAGAAGAACGGATCGATAAATTGCAAGGCATTTGCCATTACAGGAAACATAAATCCCCAAGCCGTTACAGCAAGTAAGCATAGGAGGGATCCGAGTAGCATTTGTTTTTTTGCCAAGAGTATCATTCTCCTTTCTATTTCGTTATAGTAAGTTGATGAAATAAGTATAAAGAGTAATTCTTTGTAGAAGGAAATATCGATTTTTTATGGCAGTTATAACTTTTTGTTAGAGGTGTGTAGGATGGATTTGGAGGCAGTACGATCGTTTATTGAAGTAAAGCATACGCGAAGTTTATCAAAAGCGAGTAAGCTTTTACATATTTCACAACCAGCGCTTAGTAAACAAATTCAAAGATTAGAAGCTGACTTAGAGGTTACTTTATTAAAACGTTCCGCTCAAGGGGTAGAATTAACAAAAGCTGGAGAGTTATTTATAAAGAGAATGTTACCGATTTTGGAGCAAATAAATGCAGTGAAAACGGAAATGAAGGAATATCAAGAGAAGCGGAAAATTTCAATAGGTATATTACCGAGTTTAGCGGCCCATTACATATCAAAGTGTAAAGACTTATTAGAGGATACATATGAAATAGAATGGCAAATTGAGCATACGAAAGTATTAATGGAATTATTTAAAGCGCGAAAAATTGAAGCGATGTTTATTGATTCAGTAGTAGAAGGCGCTACGTATATAAAAGAAATGCGGGAAGAAAAAATCGTTTGCGTCGTTTCAAATGATCATCCGTATAAAGAGAAAACGGTAATCCGAATGGAAGAGTTGCAAAATGAAAAGTTAATTGTATACCCAGAAATATGCGATGTAAGGAAAATGATTATGAATGTGTTTCAATGTATGGGCACGAAACCAATCATTGCAGTTGAAACATCTTACGCAGAACCGATGCTTGCGATGGTGGGAGCTGGACTTGGTATCACGTTACTTCCAGAAAGGTCAGTAGAGCAAGCTGTAAGGCAGGGGAATGTGCATGCGATTTATGTTGAACCCCCGCTCATGCGCAAAATTTATTTCGCATCTCATATGAAAGAGTGCCTGTTATTACAATCATTTGAGGATAGGTAGTGAAGTAAGCGGAATATTAAGAAAGATTACAATTACATTTAAAGAAACATGAAATTTTAAAAAAAACTAGGTCAAAAACACGCCATTACATGGTATGATTAGAACATTGTTAGTTGTTAAATATAGGGGAATTCCCTTTTTATACATAATGCCTTCCATTTCATAAACGGAACGGACAAAAAAAGAGATATAACTAGGAGGCTTTTTTGCATGGATTCTATCCTGACGATCGTTATCATTGTAGTAAGCTCTATTCTAGTGCTGCTCATGATAGAGCTTGTGATAAGAAATCGTTCATATAAAGATATTGAAGCACTGGAGCAGTGGAAACAAGAAATAAAAGATAAACCTGTGGCAGATGAACTAAAACGGGTAAAAGATTTAAATATGACGGGTCAAACAGAAGAACTGTTTGGTAAATGGCGTGAAGAATGGGATGAGATTGTATCAACAACTCTTCCGAAAGCTGAAAAAGATTTAGCGCAAGCGCGAAAATTCGCCTCGCAATTCTCCTTCCGAAAAGCAAAGCATGCAATGACCGAATCCATAAGTGGTTTAGATGACGCTGATAATCGTATTACAGACATTTTAAATGAATTACAGCAACTGTTAGAAAGCCATGAGAAAAATAGCTCGGAAATTGAAGGGTTACGTGATACATATCGTAGTATGAAAAAGAGCGTTCTTGCTCATCGACACATGTATGGAGCAGCTGAGCAAAAAATTGAAGAGATGTTAGATGTTGAATCCGAGAAGTTCAAAACTTTTGAAGAAGCAACAGATAATGGTGATTATTTAAAAGCGCGAGAAATTGTTATTAGTTTAGAAGAAGGTTTAGCAAGTTTAGAAATCATCATTCATCAAATTCCAGATTTATTGGTAGAGTGTCAAGCGACATTACCAGTTCAGCTGGAAGATTTATTACAAGGTCATGATGATATGATAAGACAAGGCTACGTATTAGAGTATTTGGAAATTCCTAAAGAAGTTCGCGATATGACGACACAACTACAAACGTGCTTAATGGATATACAGGAGCTTCATATAACGGAAGCAGCAGGAAAAGTAGAGAAATTAAAAACTCGTTTAGACAGTTTTTATGATCAACTTGAACAAGAAGTGCATGCGAGACATTATGTGGAACAAAAAACACTTTCTGTTTACGAAGATTTAGAAGAAATTCGTGTTGAAACGATCGAAACAAAAGCAGAAACACAACTTGTGAAACAAAGTTATCAATTACAAGACAAAGATATTGAGTCGCAAAAAGTAATTGAAAAGCAAATGCATATTTTAACGAAACGTTTTGAAGTGTTGCAAATCCGCGTTGCAGAACAAGATATTGCCTTCTCTATTATTCGTGAGGAATTAGAAGAGGTTTATGAGCAATGTGAAACGTTAAAAGTACTTCATGCAGAATATAAAGAAATGCTACAAACGATGCGTAAAGAAGAATTTGAAGCGCGTGAGAAGTTACAAGAAATGCGAAATACAATTTTAGAAACGAAACGCTTTATGCAAAAGTCGAATTTGCCAGGTCTTCCGGTAAGCATTATGGAAGATTTACAAAGAGGGCAAATGGCAATGCAAGCTGTATATGATCAATTAGAAGTAAAACCGTTAAATATGAATGCTGTAAATAGCAGTTTAGAAGAGGCGTACACAACTGTTAACGGTGTAGCAGAAATGGCAGAAGAGTTAATTGGGCAAGCATATTTAGTTGAAAAATTAATTCAATACGGTAACCGTTACCGCAGTCATGATGAGAACCTTGCAGAAAGCTTAAATTACGCTGAGAAATTATTCCGTGAATATCAATATGATGCAGCTTTAGAACAAGCAGCTTCTGTATTAGAGCAACTTGAACCTGGCGTTGTTCAAAAAATAGCTGAATATGTAGACAATGAGCAAACCCTTTAATAAAGGGTTTGTTTTTTTGTGTAATTTTGAAGGCGATGTTGCTATAATGAATAGCGGAATACAGTAAGGTTGTTCGTTTTAAAATAAAGTGAAACTTTAATTAGTGGGGGAGGTCATCCATCACTGATTATTAATCTTCACCACTCAGGCTGCCTGCAAATGGCGGGGAAAAAATGTACACTTTTATATAAAAACGGAACCTTTGAGTAGTTTTAGCGTAATTACACGTATTTATGATATGATTATACGATGTGACAGCGCTGAAAGGGGAAGAACGATGATCTATTTTGATAATAGTGCGACGACAAAGCCATATCCAGAAGCTCTTCAATCATACGTAACGGTTGCGGGGAAATATTTTGGAAATCCTTCTTCTATTCATTCGCTTGGAGGAGAGGCAGAGCGTCTATTAACACAATCGAGAACGATTGCAGCACAGCTGCTTCACGTTAAACCTTCTGAAATTATTTTCACATCGGGTGGAACGGAAGGGAATAACCTTGCGATTAAAGGGATAGCGATGAGGAATCGTTCGCGCGGTAGACATATCATTACAACAAATATTGAACACGCGTCTGTGTTTGAGGCATATAAACAATTAGAAGATCTCGGTTTTGATGTAACATATTTACCGGTTAACGAGCACGGTGTTGTATCGGTAGAGGATGTAAAACGAGCGCTTCGTGAAGATACGATTCTTGTGTCAATTATTCACGTGAACAACGAGACTGGAGCGATTCAGCCCGTTGCTGAAATTGGAACATTATTAGCGAACTATCCGAAAATAAGATTCCACGTGGACCATGTACAAGGGATAGGAAAAGTACCGCTTGATTTATATGCTTCTCATATTGACCTTTGTTCAATATCTGGGCATAAATTTCATAGCGTAAAGGGGACAGGTCTTCTTTACGTACGTGATGGTGTAAGATTAGATCCAATTTTATCAGGTGGTCAACAAGAGCTTAAGTATCGTTCAGGAACAGAAAACTTACCTGGTATTGTAGCGATGGTAAAAGCACTTCGTATGACGATGGAGCAAGTGAAAGAAAAGGTAGTTCATTTGCAAAATTTACAAGCAGAGCTTGTCCGTTTCTTTAAAGAGATGGAAGATGTAACGATTAATACGTCACTTGAATATGCGGCACCGCACATTTTAAATGTATCATTTGTTGGTTTAAAACCAGAAGTGGTCGTTCATGCTTTAGAAGAGCATGGTGTATATGTATCAACGAAGTCTGCTTGTTCTTCAAAAGCAAATGAAGTGAGCCGAGTATTAGTGTCAATGGGAGTACCACACGCCGCAGCTGCGAGTGCAATCCGCATTAGTTTAGCACCGGACAACACGATGGAAGAAGTAAAACAATTTGAAGGTATTGTTAAAGAGACAATGCCAAAATTATATGAAGTGATGAGGTAAAGAAATATGATGACATATGAATATATTTTAGTTCGTTACGGAGAGATGACGACAAAAGGTAAGAACCGTTCTAAATTTGTAAGCACATTAAAAGATAACGTGAAGTTCAAACTGAAAAAATTCCCAAACATTAAAATTGATGCAACACATGATCGTATGTACATTCAGTTAAATGGCGAAGACCATGAAGCAATTTCTGAGAGATTGAAAGATGTATTTGGTATTCATAAGTTTAACTTAGCGATGAAAGTACCATCAGAATTAGAAGATATTAAAAAAGGTGCATTAGCAGCTTTCTTACAAGTAAAAGGTGATGTGAAAACATTTAAAATTACAGTGCACCGTTCTGATAAGCGCTTCCCAATGAAGACGATGGAGTTACTTCCAGAAATCGGTGGGCACATTTTAGAAAATACAGAGGATATCACAGTAGATGTTCATAATCCAGATGTGAATGTACGTATAGAAATTCGCAGTGGTTACAGCTATATTATGTGTGGTGAGCACATGGGAGCTGGTGGTTTACCAGTTGGCGTTGGCGGAAAAGTAATGGTACTTCTTTCTGGTGGTATCGATAGCCCGGTAGCAACTTACTTAACGATGAAACGCGGCGTATCTGTGGAAGCAGTTCACTTCCATAGTCCACCTTTCACAAGTGAGCGCGCGAAACAAAAAGTAATCGATTTAGCACAAGAGTTAACGAAATACTGTAAACGTGTAACACTTCACCTTGTTCCATTTACTGAAGTGCAAAAAACGATTAATAAAGAAATTCCATCTAGCTATTCTATGACAGTTATGCGTCGTATGATGATGCGTATTACAGAGCGTATTGCAGAGGAGCGTAATGCACTTGCAATTACGACTGGTGAAAGTCTTGGACAAGTAGCGAGCCAAACGTTAGATAGTATGCATACGATTAACGAAGTGACAAACTATCCTGTTATTCGCCCGCTTATTACGATGGATAAATTAGAAATTATTAAAATTGCAAATGAAATTGGAACGTATGATATTTCAATTCGTCCATATGAAGACTGCTGTACAGTATTTACACCAGCAAGTCCATCGACAAAACCGAAGCGTGAGAAAGCAAATCGTTTTGAAGCGAAGTACGATTTCGCGCCGTTAATTGAAGAGGCTGTAACGAACAAAGAAACAATGGTATTACAAACAGTAGAAGTAGTGGCCGAAGAAGAAAAATTCGAAGAACTTTTCTAAACCCATAAATTACCACGTTCAAATGTGCATGAAGTCATGTTGTTTATCACACTCTATACTCACAAGGAGGTGATACAACATGGCAAGCACAAATAAATTAGCAGTATCTGGTGCTCAAGCAGCATTAGATCAAATGAAATACGAAATCGCTCAAGAGTTTGGTGTTCAACTTGGAGCTGATGCAACATCTCGCGCTAACGGATCTGTTGGTGGCGAAATTACGAAACGTCTAGTTTCACTAGCTGAGCAACAATTAGGCGGTTACCAAAAATAATCCCATATACGATGGCTTAGAAAGAGCGGGTTCTCCCGCTCTTTCTTTTTGTCGTTTTCGTCGTTATTTGCCGGTGAATTGATATGTTAAAAACAACGTCGCTATAAATCCATGCATAAATTCGACATAAATATAAAAAAATTGTCAAAAGAAGAGGGTTCAAAATTTACTGAAAATTCTTTATTATATAAGAGAGGCATAGAAATAAAGGAGGATTTTTTATGAAGAGAGAGGAATTATTGGCGCCGCCATCTTATAATTTAGTTTCAGAAATAGAGAAATATACAGGTGATAAAGAGAAGCTTGCTTTAATTTGGCAAGATGATAAAGGGAATAGACGAGAAGTTACATATTTTGAATTAATGCAAGGTGCGAATAGAATTGGAAACGCTTTTATAAAAAGTGGCTTACAAAAAGGGGACAAGCTCCTTATTATGATGCCGCGCTTAATTGAAGCTTACATGACGTATATTGCTGCGATTAAAGCAGGATTTGTCGTAATTCCGAGTTCGGAAATGTTGCGAAAAAAAGATATCGAATATCGTATTGGACACGGGGAAGTAAAAGCGATTGTAAGTTATGAACCGTACATTGGACAATTTGATGACATAGAAGCGATGGACTCTCTTCAAAAATTCGTCCTGAGCGAGCAGTCAGTAGATGGATGGACAAATTTAAAAACAGCATTAGAAACAGAAAGTGATATGTTAGAAATAGTGAAAACAGATAAAGAAGATATGGTCTTTTTATCTTACACGTCAGGGACGACAGGAAACGCGAAAGGTGTTGTTCATACACATGCGTGGGCATACGCTCATTTACGTACGAGCGCTCCAAACTGGCTCGGAATTGAAGAGAATGATGTTGTATGGGCAACGGCTAGTCCAGGCTGGCAAAAGTGGATTTGGAGCCCGTTTTTAGCGACTCTCGGTTCAGGTGCAACTGGATTTGTATACCATGGTAAATTTGAACCGAAAACGTATTTGAATTTATTAGGTGATAATAAGGTGAATGTGCTTTGTTGTACACCGACTGAGTATAGATTAATGGCAAAGGTAGAAAACTTAAATGAGTACAATTTAGAAGCGTTACATAGCGCTGTATCAGCTGGTGAGCCGTTAAACAGAGAAGTGATTGAAACGTTCCAAAGGCATTTCGATATTACGGTAAGAGACGGCTATGGGCAAACGGAAAACACATTACTTGTTGGGATAATGAAAGGGATGGATATTAGACCAGGATCAATGGGAAAACCAACGCCAGGCAACCACGTTGATATCGTAAATGAGGAAGGTATTCCGGTGCAGGTAGGAGAAGTTGGTGATATTGCAGTGCACATTGAAACACCAGCACTCTTTAAACAATATTATAAAGACGATGAGCGTACAGCGATGCAATTCCGCGGTGATTATTATATTACAGGTGATAAAGCGAAGAAAGATGAAGACGGCTATTTTTGGTTTGAAGGACGCGGAGATGATATCATTATTAGCTCTGGCTATACAATCGGGCCGTTTGAAGTAGAAGATGCACTTGTAAAACACCCATACGTAAGAGAATGTGCGGTTGTCGCAAGCCCTGATGAAATTCGCGGAAGTGTCGTGAAGGCATTTATCGTGTTAAGAGAGAATATAGAAAAGAACGAAGAAACATTGATTCCAGTACTTCAACAACACGTCAAAGAACTCACTGCACCATATAAATACCCTCGCAAAATTGAATTTGTAGATGAACTACCAAAAACGATTTCTGGAAAAATTCGCCGTATTGAACTTAGAAAACAAGAGATGGAGCTTCCTTCAAAATAATTTCGAAAATAGTGAAGTAAATAGTTGAATGAAATATAAAACGTATGATAATATAAAAACGAACACAAGTTCGATTTTGTAAAATAAAAAAAGAGGTGTCCGTATGATTTTAGGTATTAATCCGTACTTAGTTTTAGATGGTGGTGGGCAAGAGGCTGTACAACTTTATAAAGAGGCGTTAGATGCAAAAGTAGAAGTCATGCAAACTTTTGGTGACATGCCTGAAAATCCAGAATACCCGATTCCAGCTGAAGCGAAAGAGCGCGTTGCACATGCTACTTTAAAAGTTGGTAATACGGAACTTATGATTTCTGATACATTCCCAGGTAAAGGGCATGCAATCGGATCTCAAGTAACAATCGCAATTCAAATTAGTAATGCAGAAAAAGCGAAAGAAGTATTCGATAAGTTACAAGAAGGCGGAGAAGTTATTATGCCACTTCAAGAAACGTTCTGGAGCCCAGCATACGGACAAGTAAAAGATAAATTTAGTATTGAATGGCAAATTACAACGAATCCTACTGAACAAAATTAATTTTTGGAAAAGCACCATTTTTAATCAAAATGGTGCTTTTTTTATACGGACTAATTTCGTAGACTAAAGAGAAAAGGGGATGAATATATGGGAGAAATTTGGTATGGTGGAACCGTTTATACAATGCGAGAAGAGAATGAAAAAGTAGAAGCCATTTACGTTGAAAATGGCATCATTGTTGATGTGGGGAATAAAGAAGAGTTAGAAAACCGATATGCAGAAGTGAAGTTATACGACTTAAAAGGGAAAACAATGATTCCGGGGCTTGTTGATAGCCATATGCACCTTATTGGGCATGGGGAGAGATTACTTCGTCTAGATGTATCAAATTGTACGTCTTATAGCGAAGTGCTTACTCTTGTTCAGAAACGAGTAGAAGAAGCGCCAAAAGGGTCTTGGATTATCGGAGAAGGATGGAATGAAAATAACTTTACAGACACGAAAGATGTTCATGTAAAAGACTTAGATGCAATTTCAAAAGAACATCCGATTTTATTAAAGCGCGTTTGTCGTCACGTTACATGGGTGAATTCATACATACTGCAAGAAGCGAACATAACAGAAGAGACGCAAGAACCAAAAGGCGGGAAAATTGGCCGGGATTCATCAAATAAGTTAACAGGACTTTTATATGAACAAGGACAAGAATTAATTAAACATGTTCAGCCTGAAATAGATGGAGTGTATTTGCAAAGAGCTCTGCAAACAGCGATTTCAGACTGCTGGCAATACGGATTAGTTGGCGGGCACACGGAAGACTTAAATTATTATGGCGGCTTTCAAAAAACGTACAATGCGTTTTCGCACGTTATAAAAGAAATGCCATTTAAAGCACATTTGCTCGTTCACCACGAAGTAGCGAATGAGCGAAAAGAATATGAAAGTGAGCACTATATTGAATTTGGTGCGATGAAGATTTTTTCTGACGGCTCTTTTGGCGGAAGAACAGCTTTATTAAGTGAACCATATGAAGATGCGAAGGAAACAAACGGCGTTGCAATTTTTTCGCGTGAAGAGCTTGCAGAATTAGTGAAGAAAGCCCGTGACTTACATATGCCAGTTGCGATTCATACAATCGGTGATTTATCGCTTGAATATGTAATTGATGCGCTTGAATTATATCCACCGGCAAAAGGATTACGTGACCGTATTATTCATTGCCAGCTTGCTCGTGAAGAGTTGATTGAAAGAATGAAACACTTGCCAGCTATTATCGATATTCAGCCGGTCTTTGTTTCATCGGATTTTCCGTCAGTTATTGAAAAACTAGGAAAGCATCGTCTTCGTTATGCATACGCTTGGAAGACGTTACTAGAGGCAGGATTACACTGCAACGGCGGATCTGATGCTCCAATCGAACAAGTGAATCCGTTTTTAGGTATATATAGCGCTGTTACACGTAGAAGCTTTATTGACGGCGTATGCTATATGCCAGAAGAAAGATTAACGGTATATGAGGCTGTTTCTTTATTTACAACAGGCAGTGCGTATGCAATTGGAAAAGAAGCGAAGCGGGGGCAAATTACAACAGGATATGAAGCAGACTTTACAATATTAGACCGCGACATATTTGAAATCGAGTCAGAAGAAATAAAAGAAGTACAGGCAGAGATAACCGTGATTGATGGGGAAATTGTGTATAGAAAAGGTGTGTAAAAATATAACGACTTACCGACAAAAAATGACAAGAAAAGTTGTCGGATAATAGGGAGGGTTACCCGCGTTAATCGGGGTAAATAAAAAACCGACAAATTATG
>NZ_BOQD01000143.1 GCF_018332515.1 Bacillus hominis
AATCCATTACACTTAAAAACTGATTTAAATTTAACTCATCTGCAATCGTGCAATGCGGAATCCATTTTCCTGGTACGTAATATGAATTTGGAATATCATGAAAAGTTTTGAAATAATCATGATAAGAATGATGAAGTCTTAATAATTCATCGGTAATGGTCGGTGCTAGAAAGATCGTTCCGTTAGTAGGAAAAGTTCCAACAGAAGGGAACGTTACAGCAGCGATGTTCTCTTGAATAGCTACAAACCCTTCTAATTTCTCCGTATATAAATTAACATCCAACTCATTATAATCAGCCAATGTAATATGGGGTTCTACTCCAGCTAGTTGATTTGTTCCAATTAAATTTGTTAATTCATTTTGCAGTTCTGTAATTTTATTAATAAACAAACGATCAAATGTAGCAATAATAGCGTACATGCTTCCTCACCCCTTCGTTACACATAACACTTCCCATTCCTCACGAATCATTCCCATTCGAATAGAATCATAGTATGTTCCGTTATAATATCTGCATTTTCGCATTCTACCTTCTAAGCTCATTCCTATTTTCTCCGCTACTTTCATCATTCGTTCATTTCCAGACCAAGTTGTGAGCCCTACTCTACCAATCTCCATATTTTCGAATAGTAAATCTCGATATAATGTTAATGCTTCTGTACCGTAGCCACCATTCCAGTATGTTGGATCATAAATAACAATTCCCATCTCCAACCAACGCGTCGGTTTATGCTCCCAATAAAATCCGACTGTCCCAATAATTTGACCGTTATTTTCTATAATTAATTTTGATAGAGGTTCTTCTTGTAAATGAGTTTGCATCTTCTCTTTATAGGACGAGTATTCTTGCATTGTGAACGGGAAATACGGTGCATCCCATTTTTTCCACTCTGGATTTTCTTCTTTAAATACGAGATTCCATAATGTTTTTATATCTGATTCTTCTATTGTACGAATTGTAACTTTGTTCCCCTTTAATATAACGTTTTGCATAATTTCCTCCTACATTCCTCTTTATTTCATATACAATTATAATATTTTTTCAGAAAAATCAAAACACAAACCTTCAATCATTTAATAATATTATTAATACCCGAAATTACAGATGCCGCTGCGGAATTTCGTACATACTTTTATTAAACTCAAAAACTAAAGAAAAACGAAATTTCCGGAGATGAACTATATAACAACTTAGAAGAAATATACTTTCAACACCTACGGCATAAAAAATAGGAGGTTATATCCCTCCTATTTTAGCTGAATATTTTATTTCCCTTTTTGTCTATCTCAAGTAGAATCCCTTTCTCTATCCAGCCTTCTACACCATCTTTTTTTATTAAATCATATCCCATGCAGCTACCATCAATTACAGAAACGGCATCTCCTTTTCTAATACTGATTTGCGCACAAGAAATATCCGTTTTCACTGTGTACTCACCTGATTCAAGTTGCTTTATATACTCGTTTTTCACATGAAGTAGTTCATTTGTTCCTATTTGTTTACATACAGTAAAATCTTTCATTCTCTCCACAGGTTCTATGCAATAATGCGGATATGTAACCCCGCCCTGCATTACTGAATTTGCATTAAAATCGGCCAATACTTCATACTGTGGAAAATGATCTACATATGTATAGGAAAATGTATCATTTAAAGCATCTCGATGAATAATAAATGCATTTAATTGCCCTGCTTCTTTAATCGCATTACCACCATCAATCGCGATAATTTTTTTATTCTTATCGATGACCGGATTATTAGACGGCGCCTCCTCGGAATAGTTCACAACAGGCCAATGTCCAACAATTACGTACTTATCCGCTCTGTGTGACTTATTATAAAACGCTGGCATTGCAATTGCGTTTTTCCTGTCTGTTTGTTTCCAATCCTCTCTATCTTCAAGCCCTGCATGTACAAAGATATAATCCTCTGTTTCAATAGCAGTTGGCAATTCTGTTAGCCACTTTATTTCTTTTGAAAAATGGCTCATCAATATGTTTTTCACTTCACGAATATCACTTTCTTCATTGACGATAACATTCAACTGCCCTAACCATTCATTAAAAATTGTATTTTTTCGCGTACATAAATAATGTATTAGCTCAGGATTTTCATGTACAAGCGCTTCAACTACAACTTCACAATTCCCTTCAACAACATAAACATTTGGCTTGCTAACTACTAGATCCATCACATAGTTTACGACGCCAATGCTATCATTCCCCTTCTCACAAAGATCGCCATTTATAATTAAATAATCATCATCTTTAAACTTAACTTTATGTAATAATTTCTTTAAAAGATTTAATTCACCATGAATATCAGATATTACGATAACTCTTACACCTTTTGGGATTAATAGTTTCTGAATTTTTTCCAAGTATAAACTCCCCTAACCTTCTTTAAATTCAATATTATCGTCTCAATTGTAAAGAAACTATTCGACAAAATAAGCAATTAACCCTCTTCATCCTTCAATTCTAAATTAAAAGTAGGTTCTATATGTTATCTCACATAGAACCTACTTAGTATTATAACTCTTTATAAAAAGAATAACTTACCTTATCATAGCCTTCTCTTTCATAAAAACGATGTGCATCAACTCTTGGAAACGCTGATGTAAGAACGATAGAACTGCACCCTTTTTTTCTCCCCCATTTTTCTACATATGACAGAAGAACCTTACCATATCCTTTTGATCTGTGAGCTTTCGCAGTTACAAGATCATATACGAAAACATGTTTCTCATTATAGAAATTCGTACAAATCGCTACACCAGCTAGACTAACAACTTCATCATCTTCATTTCGTAACGAAAGTAGTTTATAATTTTCGTCTTTCATTTTTTGAAATAAAGAACTTGCTTCCTCTCTTGAAAGTTTCGTTCGTAATTGCTGTAATACAGGGAATACATCATATAAATCTGCTTCTGTTATTACTTCTCTAATATTCATTATGATTCTCTCCTTACTATTCATAAAATTTTCTAAATGTTGTATCATTATTATAAAAAGTAACTGCCCCTAACTTAAGTGACAGTTCGATTATTTTTTATATGGCCAGTTTTTAAAGGAGAATTCATAAAATGGATCTTACTATCCCATTACAATTAGAAAGTAAAACACCAATTTACTTACAAATTTACGAATATATGAAACGAGAAATCTCTCAGGGATCACTGCCTGCCGGTACACGCCTTCCTTCTCACAGAAATTTAGCGGTACAACTTAATGTTAGCCGTATTACTGTTGAATCTGCTTATCAACAATTACTAGCTGAGGGTTATGTAGAAAGTAAACCGAAACGTGGGATTTTTGTTGCAGAAGTTGATATTGATGTCATTCAAAATAAACAACAAGTTGTGTCAAACAGCGCTAACAATATAAAAAAAGAACAATATGACTATGATTGTAGCCAAGGGCTTATTGATCAAAAAGCTTTTCCAATTACAAACTGGAAAAGAGCATTACACGAAACTTTATTTCAGTATGAAAATGAATTATTTGCTAAAGAAGATCCTCAAGGTGAGTTTGTTCTACGAGAGCATATTTCAAAATATTTATATCATGCTCGCGGGGTACATTCTTCACCTGATCAAATTATTATCGGAGCCGGTACGCAGCCTCTTCTTTGGTTACTACTTCAACTGCTTGGTCCAAAAAAAGAATACGGAATCGAAAACCCTGGATTTCACCGTATAACTGCTATGATTCAAAGTGCTGGTCTTCCGGTTCACCCTATTTCATTAGACGATAAAGGGATTCGTATTTCAGCTTTACGTAAATCACGTTCTAATGTAGCATACGTCACTCCATCACACCAATTTCCTCTTGGAATGATTATGCCATTATCTAGAAGGCTCGAATTATTAAGGTGGGCCAATGATTGCGAAGGATATATTATTGAAGATGATTACGACGGAGAATTCCGCTATGTAGGAAAACCTATTCCTTCTTTACAAGGACTGGATTCAAAGGAACGTGTTATTTATATGGGAACTTTTTCAAAATCCTTTTTACCTTCTTTACGAATGGGATATATCGTTTTACCACCTCATCTTTTAAGAGCCTATAAAGAACTTGGTGGTATGTTTAAACAAACTGTTTCTACCCTGCAGCAACTCGCTTTTGCCACCTTTATTCAAAAAGGTGATTGGGAACGTCATATAAATCGAATTCGTACGTTATATAAAAGAAAGCACATTTCATTAGTTAAATCTATCACGGACGAAATAGGAGCTCACGTTCATATACTCGGTGAGCAATCAGGACTTCATATCGTACTTCACGTTCATAATGGGATGAACGAACAAGAACTTATTCATGCCGCTGCGAAACAACGCATTAAGTTGTACCCTCTCTCAACATACGATTCTGTTCATAATTTAAGGGGGGCATCGTATGTATTACTCGGTTTCGGGAGTATTCCAGAAAATTGTATCGAAACGGTTGTCAAATTACTGAAAAAAGCCTGGTTCCCTAACTAAAAATAACTCCACGCAAGTTATACTTACGTGGAGTTATTTTTACTCACTATTTTTCTGATACTTGCCCTGATCTCGCTGTCCTTCCTGGACGCTTTACACCAGTTGTTTCTGTTGAATAAGAAGCTTCAATTATAGCACTTGGATCTACAGAGAGAACGAGATCTTTCATTTTTGGATAAATGAAACGGTTTGTAATACAATAAATGATTCTCTGATGCTCTCCTAAAAAACCACCTTCTCCATGTAGATACGTAACAGACAGTTGCAATTCTTTCATAAGCAGTTCGCCAATTTCTTTATTTTTATTCGAAATAATCATGACGCTCTTTCCTTGATTAATACCGTCTAATATGAAATCTATCATCTTCGTAACAATATAGAAAATTGCTAATGAGAACATCGCTTGCTCAATTGAAAATAAAATAGCAACAAATACAAAAATAACCGCATTTACAGCAAGTAAAAATGTACTAATTGGCACTTTAAAATGCTTGTTCATCCAAACAGCTAACATTTCTGACCCATCAATTGCTCCGCCCATTTTTACAACGATCCCAACTCCAACACCAAATAGAACTCCTCCATAAAGTACAATTAATAATTCCGAAGTCGTAATTGCTGGAAATGGTTTTAAATAAATCAATCCGAGTGTTGTAACAACATTTGCATAGGATGTACGGATGAAGAACTTCTTTCCCATTACTTTTGCAGTAAATAGTAAAATAGGAATATTAAGTCCTAAAAAAACTCCGTAAAGCGGTAATCCTGCAACTTTATTTGCCATAATAGCAATAGCCGTTACCCCGCCATCTACTAATCCATTAGGTGCTAAAATAAGCTCTAGTGAACCAGCTACAATAATTGACCCAATAGTTAACAATACGTATTCAAATACTTTTTTCATTCATTACCCCCAAAACATATATATTTTCTTAGTATTATCATAACTAATTTTTTCTGTAAATACAAAGAAATCGGCTTATATACACACATTTTTCACCTTTTTGGTAATTCTTATGTAGCATTGCTATCTTTCATACAGAAATAATTACAATCCTAAATCCCCCTCATACTTACATTATGTTATATAATTAATCCATTGAATTTACAGAATAAAAGGAGAATTCGGATGTTACAACAACTATTCACTTCCCCCATCCTATCTGCCCAAGCACTACATCCAGGCTATGAAGACCATGCAAGCGACGTATTTCTTGTTAAAACAGAAGCTGAAGAAGTTATTGTTCGTTCCTCAAAAATGACTGAAGAGCCAAACAATGATTTTTGGTGGGGATGCAAAAACCTTTTTGGAATTGATCCAAGGAATGTACATCATTTAGAAACGATTCATTCATTGCTGCAAAAACATACAAACCTTCCTATTCCAACCGTTTTACAAAAACATATATTAAATGGACGGCAATACGTGGTTACTGAGAAATTAAAAGGCAAAACACTGCAATCATTTATCGGACAACCTGCTTCTATTTTATTCAGCCTTGGAAAAGGACTAGCAGAGATTCATATGTATAAAGCTAATTTCATTGGAAACCCTTCAGGCACTTTCCAAATTTCGCGAGAAGAATTTAAGTCTCATATTTTAAAAGTAAGCCAAAACCTTGTAAATATATTTTATTCCGATAACGAGTGCATCCATAACGGATTTCATACTTTTGAGTCACAGCTCTCTTCCTTGCCAGCACCGAAGGAATCTACACTCGTTTTAATCGATATGGATCCTACTCAATTTTTATCAGATGGTCAATCTATTACTGGCTTAGTAGATACAGAAGCTTACGCAATTGCTCCACGAGAGTTCGATTTTATCGGATTAGAATATGTACTTACAGACAAAGAGGCTCGTGCTTTTAAACAAGGTTATGAGACCATTATGCCTATTCCTCGTCTTGAAAAATGTAGACAACCATATCGATATTTATATCGATTATTATCTGTTCAAGGTAGTGTGGAATTAAAGAAATGGTTACATCACCCATCCTATTTTTAAATACGAATGAGAGGGATTCTGCAATGGATATTCAGAAAAGAACTTTTTTAACAACTAGTGAAATACAGCAGATGAAAGATTTAGCTCATATTTGTGGGCAATATGATAACCTTGATTACTCATCAGATTTACATGTCAACTTTTTAACTGCTCGTAATAAAGAAGATGTAAATGATTTTCTATTTTATGATAACACTCAATTAATTGGTGCATTAAGTATGTATGACTTTGAAAGACCGACTAAACTGGAGTTAATAGGATTTGTTCATCCAAACTATAGAAAACAACATATAGGCACTACCCTTTTACAAACTGCAATGAAAGAAGTACAAAATAGAGAAGCAGACGAAGCTCTTCTCATCATTAACGGAGATTCCTCAACTGGGAAAGCATTTGCAAAACATATGAAACTATCTTATTTATATAGCGAATATAGTATGGAGTTCAAATCAAATGAAACACAAAAAACAACGGAGAATAATATTAAACTTTTCGTCGCATCTTCTGAATCACTTCCTGATCTTATAGAAATCTCTAGTAAAGCTTTCGGGGATTCTGTAGAAAATACAGCTACCTGGTTACAAAAGATGATGAATTCATCTTCTCATCAAGTATACAGCGCTCTAATCGATAACAACGTTCTAGGAACAATTACAGTAACTCCCCAAGAGCACTTTACTACATTATCAGGATTCGCTGTGCATCCTTCCTTTCAAGGTAAAGGATACGGTAAAGCTATTTTAAGCTATATGACACATACACTCTTCACAAATGGTGCTACAACAATTGAATTACAAGTTGAAACAAAAAATAAAAATGCTTTAAAACTTTATACACAATGTGGATTTGAAATTATGACGAAGTATGATTATTATGGATTGTTGGAATAGGAGTGACTTTTCTATCGAGGAATCATGTTATTCTAGAGACGAAATTATTACCTCTTTAAAAGCTGTAAGATTTAACAATATACAACTACATGGCATAAATAGAACATTTTTCATTTGTCAAAAATAAAAAAACTGAATCCTATCGATTCAGTTTTTTCTTATTTTTTTCTTAATATATTTACAATCGCAGTCGTTTCATCATTTTCTTTATAGACACGTGGAATTCTTCTGTCTAACATACATGTAACTTCATAGTTAATTGTACCTAACATATCAGCTATTTCTTCTACTGCAATCTCTTCTTCACCTTGTTTGCCGTAGAATACAACTTCGTCTCCTACTTGTACTGGCATTGCATTTGTAACATCTAACATAAGCTGATCCATACAAACACGACCAATAACAGGTACTCTAACTCCATTAATTAATGCATGCCCTTTATTAGATAACTGACGATTATAACCATCAGCATAACCAATTGGTACAGTTGCAATCCATTCTTCACCCGTCGTTACATAAGTATTCCCATAGCTAACACCACGATCTTTCTTCGCATGTTTAACATGAGCTACTTTTGATTTTAAAGACAACGCTGGCTGTAAGGAAGTAACTGTACGATCCACTTCTCTTGAAGGATACATACCGTAAATTCCAATACCGACACGAACCATATTTTGAAATGTGTTACTAAGTTCCATTGATCCCGCACTGTTTGAACTATGAATATATGGAAAATGGATTCCTAATTCTTCCGCTGTATTTACAGCTTTCTCAAACAGACTTGTTTGCATATTCGTATAAGTTTTATCTATTTCATCAGCGGTAGAGTAATGTGTAAATATCCCTACTTCTTCTATATATCGCATACGTTTTAACTCTTCAAAAAATGGCTTAACTTCTTCTTCTTGTAAACCGATACGGCTCATTCCTGTATCAATTTTCACATGAATACGCACTTTCTTTTGAAGACGGTTTGCAATTTCATTTATACCATGTAAATCTTCTACTCTATAAACAGTCATCATAACGTCATATTGAATTACATCTTCTACAGCCGCTACTGGTGTATATCCTAAAATTAAAATCGGCACAGTAATTCCAGCTTCTCTTAATTCTATTGCTTCGTCTACAAATGCAACTGCAAGTTGATTTATTCCTGCTTCAATAGCCGATTTCGCAACTTCAACTGCCCCATGGCCATACCCATTCGCTTTTACAGCAGCCATCATCGCAATATTTTCATCATTCACATGTTTTTTAAATTCATTTACATTATGTTTTACAGCATTTAAGTCAACTTCTACAATTGTATCTCTTCCATATTTCAAACTCATTGGTCTAACTCCTAACTCAATAATTGCATTCCATTCCATTCTATTTCACGTTTCATATGACCTTTTACAATATAATACTTTTCATTATGCTAGTCAAACTACTAGAATTTTCGGAATTTTGAGTATGATATAATACCCTCAAGAAACTATTATATATGGAGATGAGGAGAATTACAATATTTGTACAATCTGCATTGCATCAACTTAAAGTTGCTGTTGATACTTCTATTTATATGCTTAACCAATATAGTGAAGGCGATTTAAAAATACAACCACTTCACTCAAAACGATCAGTATATGAAATGTGTGCACATCTTTCTCTTATTTGCCATGCAGATTTACTCATTTTAAATGGTATTACTGAAAAAGAGTTACATACCTTTTATATAGAACATACACCTGAAACAATTGCTCATATGCAACAAACGATACTCCAAGGATACGATTTACTTTCTAAAACTTTTTTATCCTACTCCAATGAAGAATTAGCGGAAATTAAGACTGCTTATTGGGGTATTTCTTATTCTCGATTCGAATGGTTGCTTGAAATTATTGCCCACGTCTATCATCATCGCGGGCAAATTCATACTTTATTATGTGAGCACGTTAAAGATCCTAACATACCTTTATTTCAATAAAGGTATGTTAGACGACATTAAACTTCTCTAAAGCAAATAATATGCCACCTTCACTTGATTTCTTTGTAACGTAATCCGCTTTTTTCTTTAGCTCTTCTTTACCATTCTCCATCGCAATCCCTAATCCTACATACTGCAACATCTCAATATCATTTCCACCGTCGCCAAAAGCAATTGCTTCTGATTTACAAATGTTTAAATGCTCCAATACCTTTTGAATAGCCGTTAATTTTGATACTTTATTATCTTCTAATACATTCATAACGTAACTATGAAAACGTTCAAACGTAAGTGCTGGATATCTTTCAAAGAATTTTAGAGCCTCTGTTTCATCAGCATATAGACATACACAATAAATCTCTTCTGATAAGTTTCTAACTTTGTCAGGATACCGCTCTAAATTTAAAGTTTCGTTTAATGCTCGTATTACACGTTCATCTTTTGAGGCAATATTATTCATTGCAAATTCTTCTGTAAAGTAAGAAACACTGTGACCATGCAATTCAGCAAAATTTGAAATATCATGAACGATTTCACTTGAAAGTACTGATTTATGTATAACTTCTTCCCTACATTTTATATGTGCACCATTTGCAGAAATAAACGTATTTACACCTAGCCCCTTAAATTGTGAGCATAAACTATATGGTCTCCCAGTTGTAACAACTACGTGAATCCCTTTATCTATTAACCTTCGTATCGCTTCTTTTGTACTTTCGTGCATACTACTATCAATCTCGCTTAAAAGAGTACCGTCAACATCGAAAAATACAACTTTGTACATATCCTCTTACATTCCATCTAAATGATTTGTATCATTTATAAAATGAACAGTTTTCTGTTTATCCGTAAGTTCAATCAAACTAATTCCCGTATCTCCCATTTTAAAATAATAGTCCATGCTAATTGGCATTTGGAAAAACGCTCGTAAAATACTATTTATTACACCACCGTGTGCAACAATTGCAATTCTATCATATGTATTCTCTGTTACAATTTTAGAAAATACCCCTTCTATTCTCATTCGAAATTCAATAAATGATTCTCCATTTTCAAAACGATCATGAAGAAACTTCGGCTCAGGGTATTTCTTTGCTTCTTCAAAAGACAAGCCGGCTTGTACCCCATTATTAAACTCCATTAATTCCTCTTCTAATTGAATTGGACACCCAATTCCTTCAGCTAACGTTTCAGCAGTTTCGCGAGCACGTTTTAATGTACTTGCCCAAATGAAATCTGGTGCAAAATCCTTTTTCACTTTCTGTACAAGTCTTTGTACTTGCTGTCTTCCCTTTTCTGTTAATTCAAAGTCCGCTCGTCCTTCATGTACATGTAAAATGTCAGCTTCTGATTCTCCGTGTCGTATTAGTAGTATTTGCATGTTTCTTCCCCCTTATCTCCTTAAAACTAAGACTAAATTTTAACATATTATTAAAACTTTTCAAAATAATAAAAGCAATCCCCATTCATAAAAGAATGAAAATTGCTTTTATTACTAACTACCTTTCTTTTAAACTAGCTTTAGACTTTCCTCCTACTCCCCAATGTGAACTCGGGATTTCATTCACTAGAACACGTACTCTTCCAACATCTACATCTAAGTTTTTCGCAACCGCCTCTGTAACATCAAATATTAGATTTTGAATTTGCTCCTTCTTTCTACCTTCTATTATTTGAATTTGTATAATGGGCATTTTTATCTCTCGCTTTATTTTTTATTCACAAAACATCGCTATACTTCCTAAATCATCGAATTGTGCAATAATAGAATCTCCTGCTTTGAAAGCAATCGCTTCTGATAATGCTCCACTTAATACAATATCCCCTTTCTTTAACCCTTCATTTTGTAAACCAAGTTTGTTTACCGCCCAAGCAATCGCCTCTGCTGGATGTCCCAGTACAGCTGCCCCCGTTCCAGTTGTAGCAATCTTGCCATTCTTCGACATAACCATCCCTACATTAGCTAAATCTATATCTTTAACATCAATCCACTTACTTCCTAACAAAAATTTTGAAGATGAACAATTATCTGCTATTACGTCAGGTAATGTAAATTTGAAATTTAAATACCTACTATCAATAATCTCTAAAGCTGGCGCAACATATTTCGTTGCCTTTAATACATCCTCAGCTGTCACATTCGTCCCTTGTAAATCCTCACCCATTAAAAAGGCAATCTCTGGTTCTACTTTTGGATGAATCAATGTTTCGTATTGTAATGGCTCCCATTCGAACGCTAACATATCTTCCAACAAATATCCGTATATCGCTTCATTAATACCCATCATTTGTTGTTTTGCCTTACTTGTTAATCCAAGTTTTACCCCAACTCTTTTAGAACCTTCGTTTATTTTTTGTTCAATTAAACATTTTTGCAATCTATATGCGTCATCCACCGTTAAATCCGGATGCTTATCCGTTACTTTCACTACTTCTTTTCTATCTTTTTCAGCCTGAAGTAAATAGTCAACAATTTCTATATCTGCCCCTTTTACTAAAGCCATCCTTTTACACCCCCATTTTTATCTTTGCTAATTCTGCCGCGACATCTAAAATCATATCCTCTTGTCCACCAACTACTTTTCTTTTCCCGAGTTCTATTAAAATATCACGGGCGTCTACACCAAAACGCTTTGCCGCTCTTTCAGCATGTAATAAAAAGCTAGAATATACACCAGCATATCCCATTACAAGACTTCCTTTTTGAATTTCTTGCGGTACTGGCAATAAAGGTGCAACAACATCCTCAGCTAAGTCCATCATCTTATATAAATCTATATCTAGCTTATATCCCATACGATCTAAAACAGCGAGTAATACCTCTGTTTGGGCATTTCCAGCTCCTGCACCAAGGCACCGCACGCTTCCGTCAATACGTGTCGCACCTTCTTCAATTGCTGCCACTGTATTCGCTACTGCAACAGAAAGATTATTATGACCATGGAAACCAATTTCGACATTTACAGATTGACGTAATGCTCGAATACGTTCACGTACTTCGTGAGGCAATAAAGCACCCGCTGAATCCGTTACATAAATCGCCTCAGCACCATAGTCCTCCATAAGCTTGGCTTGTTCTACTAACTTTTCAACTGGTGCAGAATGTGCCATCATTAAAAAACCGCATACTTCCATACCTAACTCACGCGCAAATTGAATATGCTGTGCTGAAACATCTGCTTCTGTTACATGCGTTGCTACACGAACAAGTTTCGCACCAATATTTGCAGCTTGCTTTAATTCATGGATCGTTCCAATACCAGGAATTAACAAAACAGCTACTTTCGCTTGCTTACACTCATCTACCGCTGCTTCAATCAACTTCATTTCATTAACTAATGACTTTCCATACTGTAATGTGGAGCCTCCTAAACCATCTCCATGACTCACTTCGATATAATGCATACCAGCTTCATCTAATGCCCTTGTTACAGAACGAACTTGTTCTTCTGTAAATTGATGTTTCATTACATGGCTTCCATCACGTAAACAAACTTCCGTTATTTTCACTGGCAGTTCACTATTTCGCCTCATTCATTACACCTCTTTTCTTCTCTGAGATGATTTGCATTGCAAATTCTTCACCTACTTTTAATGCCGCTGCCGTCATAATATCTAAATTACCAGCATAAGGAGGAAAGTAGTCTCCAGCTCCTTCAACCTCTAAAAATACAGTCACACGATTCCCATCAAACATCGGCTCTTGTTTTAAAGAATAACCTGGAACGTATGTCCTAACTACTTCAACCATCTTTTGAATCGCTTCTTGGATAGAAGTCTCATCCATATACTTAACTTCACAATATACTGTATCTCTCATTAAAATAGGAGGCTCCGCAGGATTTAATATAATAAGTGCTTTTCCATGATCTGCCCCTCCAATTTCTTCAATTCCACGCCTCGTCGTAATTGTAAATTCATCAATATTTGCCCTTGTACCTGGACCTGCACTTAGACTTGAGATTGTAGCAACTATCTCTGCATATGTAACATTTGCCACTTCATTAATAGCATGAACAATCGGAATCGTTGCTTGTCCTCCGCACGTAATCATATTAACGTTTCGCTTATCTACAAAATCATTATTTTGTATAGCAGGACAAACGAACGGCCCACATGCAGCAGGTGTTAAGTCGATTACTATTTTCCCAAGCTCTCCTAATACTTTTGCATGATAACGATGTGCTTTAGCCGAAGTTGCATCAAATACAATATCAGCTAAACTTGGATTATCAATCATTGCTTGTATTCCATTATCAAAAACCTCGTATCCTGCTTCTTTTGCTCGCTTTAAACCATCCGATTCCGAATCTATTCCAATCATGGCATTTAGCTCTATGACTTCACTTTTTCTTAATTTATACATTAAATCCGTGCCAATATTACCTGATCCAATAATAGCTACCTTTACTTTCTCCACATTTATCCCCCCTTTTTTCAACACTTTAATCTATATGAATGTTACAGAAACCGATCCAAGTAACCCGAAATCAGCTCGAATGTTGTCTTCACTTCGAACTGAAACAGCACCAGATAATGCGCCAGGTAAAATTAGTTCCCCTGCTTTCAATCCAATATTAAATTCATAAAGCTTATTAGCTAACCAAGCAATAGCTTGTGCTGGATGGCCTAATGCAGCCGCACCAGCACCCGTTGCAATTAAACTATTATTTTTATAAAGTGTCATTCCAGTTGTACGTAAATCTACTTTATCGATGCTAGAGAATGTATTACCAATTACAACTTTCGCTGACGAGCCATTATCAGCTACTGTATCAGCCAGTTTAATTTTCCAATCAGCAATGCGACTATCAATAATTTCAAGTGTAGGCACTACATATTTCGTCGCCATTAGTACGTCAACATATGTAATATTAGGCCCATTTAAGTCTTCTGCTAAAACAAACCCTATTTCTGCCTCTATTTTTGGAGATACAAAAGAACTTATTGAAATTTCACTACCATTTTCTATCTTCATATCATCTAGTAAATGTCCATAATCTGGCTCATTTACCCCAAGCATCTGCTGCATCGCAACACTCGTAAGTCCAACTTTCTTTCCAATTACACAACGTCCATTTTCAATCTTTCTCCCTACAACTTCAAGTTGAATATTATAAGCATCCTCAACAGATAAATTAGCATATCTCTCAGTAAAAGGAAGTATCCCTACACGTGAATTTTCAGCTTGTACTAGTTCATCAGCTAATTCTTTAATTAACAATTGCTTTCACCTCATTTTTAAAATTTATATATCCCCAATCAATGACATTATAACTAGCCCCCACCTAACTATTTTATTTCCATAAATGTCAGATCGGAGCTTTGTTAAGTTAAAACATCACCTTTATAATTTCATCGTAACCGTCTTAGCTTCCGTATAAAATTCGAAACTATGACGTCCACCTTCTCTACCAATCCCACTCGCCTTTGAACCGCCAAACGGAGTACGTAAATCTCGAACATACCAACAATTAATCCATAGTAAGCCTGAATCAATTTGTGAAACCACTCGTTGCGCTCGTCTAAGATCATTTGTCCAAACAACTCCAGCTAGTCCATAAATGGAATCATTCGCAATGCGAATTGCATCCTCTTCTGTTTTAAATGGAATAACAACTAGAACTGGGCCAAATATCTCTTCTTGCGCTACACGCATACTATTATCGACATCATATAGAATAGTAGGTTCATAAAAATTCCCTTCTATTAAACTTTCAACTCTTTTTCCACCATAGGCTAATTTTGCACCTTCCGAAATTCCTATTTCTACGTAACGATCAACTGTTTCTAAATGAGATTTTGATACAAGCGCTCCCATATCTGTATCTTCAGAAAGAGGATCTCCAACTTTTATTCTTTTTACAGCCGCTACAAATTTTTCTAAAAACTGTTCATATACACTTTCTTGCACAAGTAATCTTGAACCAGCTAAACAAATTTCTCCTTGGTTCCGATAAATAGCTTCAATCGATCCTTGTACCGCTTCATCTAAATCCGCATCTTCAAATACGATATTTGCTGATTTACCTCCTAATTCTAATGAAACAGGGATTAAATTTTCTGCTGCATTACGCATAATGGTTTTTCCTGTATTACTTTCTCCAACAAATGAAATTCTTCTTACGGCTGGGTGGGTTGTCATTGTTGTCCCAACAGTATTACCTGGACCTGTAAGAATATTAAGTACACCTGGAGGTAATCCTGCATCATTTGCAATTTCGCCGAGCATAACTGCACTTAAAGGAGTATAGGAGGCTGGTTTAACAACAACTGTATTACCAGAAGCAAGTGCCGCTGATGCTTTCCACGTCATTTGCATAAATGGCAAATTCCAAGGAATGATTAAACTAGTCACTCCCGCTGGAGCGTACTTTGCATATGACATAAAATTATGTTTGTCATAATGCTCATGTACCAAATATTTTGCCATTTCAGCAAAGAAACGAAAATTATGCGCCGCGCGTGGTATATCGAATCCTTTACTTTCTTTAATTGGTTTTCCAACATCAAGAGTTTCTATATACGCTAGTTCATCCACTCTTTCCATAATTAGATCCGACATTTTGCATAAAATATCTGATCGTTCTTCCACAGGCATTTTACTCCAAATCCCACTTTTAAATGTTCGTTCTGCCACATCAATTGCTCTTTTTGTATCCTCTTCATTTGCTTTCGCTACAGAAGCTAACTTTCTATTCGTCGCTGGGTTGAACGTATCAAACGTTTCACCACATATGGAATCCACATATTGTCCATCAATAAACAATTTCGCATCTTTTACTTTCATTTTGTCAGCTAATAATTCTTTGTTCACCTTCCTCGCCTCCTACTCCTCAATTTCTAAAACCATCTCAATTTCAATTGTTGTGTTATTAGGTAATTGAGCCATACCGACTGCAGAGCGGGCGTGTTTTCCCTTTTCTCCAAAAATATCTACTAATACATCCGATGCCCCGTTCATTACTTTTGGCTGATTGATAAAATCTTCCGTACTATTTACAAAGCCAAGCAGCTTTACAACTCGTTTCACCTTATTTAAATCACCTAGTTCGTTTCTTACAACACTTAATAAATTCAACATGGATTGTCTCGCTGCTTTATACCCTTCATCAATCGAAATATCCTTGCCTAATTTTCCATGATACTCATCTACACCTTGTCCAGCAGTAAATAATAAGTTACCCACTTTTACACAACTAACATAATTTCCAACCGCTGGGCGAATAGCTGGTAGTGTAATTTCCAACTCTCTTAATTTATCCTCAGGTGTTTGTACTCTCTGCATATGCTACACCTCGTTTTTTTATATCAATATTTAAAAATTCTGCTGCATTTCCCCCAAGCATTGCTGCTTTTTGTTCCTCCGATAAACCAACTGTTTCATCAATCACTTTGCCAGGATCAATTTCTCGCAATAAAAATGGATAATCCGAACCCATAAAAATTTTTTCATGTCCAAATCTTTCAATCATATATTTCAAATTCATAGGATCATAATTTAAAGAATCAAAATAAAATTTCTTTGCGTAATAACTAGGCGGATGAGTGGTCAACCGTAAATGCGGCCACACTTTCCATCCTTGATCTAACCGTGGCAAAATATATGGAAAAGACCCACCACCATGAGCAAAACAAACTTTTAACCGTGGAAACTTCTCCATTATTCCACTACATATAAGTGTAGCTGCTGCAAGCGCCGTTTCACTTGGCATACCTACTGTATACATAAAATTATGGTGCGGCATTCTATCGCGTCCTAACGTTTCCCATGGATGAATAAAAATTGGAACTTGCCACTTTTCAGCCATACGAAAGAATTCAATAAACGATGGATCATCTAAATTTTTGCCATTTACGTTTGTACCAATTTCAATACCATGTAAATTTAATTCCGTTATACAACGCTCCATTTCACGAATTGCAGTTTCTCCATCTTGCATCGGAACTGTTCCTAACCCTACAAAACGATCTGGATGTGCTGAAACTGTTTCTGCAATAAAATCATTTTGAATACGCGCCATACTTTCGGCTTCCTCTGGTTTTGCCCAATACGAAAATGTAACAGGAATTGGCGATAAAACTTGAATATCTACACCTTCACGCTCCATATCTTCAATTCTTTTCTTAGGGCACCATACTTGGTCTGTCACATCACGAAAGTTTTTACCTCCAACCATAATACTTGCACCACATGTACAAGTCCGATTTAATATTGGCCAACGACCGCCACCAAACTTCTCTTCAAAATCCGGAAAAGTTTCAGGAATAATATGTGTATGAAAATCTATTCGCACTTCCATTCCTCCACTTCTTCTGGCATAATGTGACCGCAGTTCTTACATGCTCGAATTTCCTTATTTGAATTAAAACTATGAATTGCTTCTTTTACTTGTTTTTCAATATCATTTAATTGAACACGTACACGATGCATTTCATGATTACACTCGTCACAGAACCAAACGAAATCCTCAAGTTCTCCTTGGCTACGTTTTCTTTCAATTACTAGCCCAAATGTGTTGGCAACGCGATGTGGTGAATGTGGTACCATAGCTGGTAGCATAAATACATCCCCTTCTTTTACTGTGACGACTTCTCGCTTACCTTCCTCTGTAATACATTCCACATAACATTCACCTTTAATTTGATAGAAAAATTCATCTGAAGGATCTACGTGGAAATCACGTCTTCTATTTGGACCACCTAATATCATGGCGATAAACTCCGAATCTTGCCAAATAACTTTGTTATTTACTGGCGGCTTCAATAACTCCTTATTCTCATCAATCCATTTTAGTAAATTAAAAGATTGCAATGTTTTAGACATATTGTTTCCTCCTCTTTATTCCTTCTATTTATATCGTTTTAAAAGACCAACCGAGTAAAGAGCTAGACTTTTGCAACTCTCCATGACATACATAATTTCTAATTCTCGTTGAAGATATTCGCTCACCGTCTTCACAGCAAACATCTTTCACTATAGAAATATTGAAGTGTGCTCTTAGCAACTCTATATTGCCCTCTCGATTTTTTCCGAACCTAAAATCTTGACCAATATAAATTTCTACAGGATTTAGCCTTATTAAATCTTGAATAAAACAACTCGCACTTTTTGTTAAATATGACTCATCAAACCGAATTATAATCACATGTTCCACACCGAGATTTTGAAGACGTTTCACCTTCTCATCAATAGACGTTAATACTTGCGCTCCTTGAAAATAAGAGCGTGGTGGTGGATCAAATGTATACACAACATTTGTTATCTTTAATTCCTTTGCCTTCTCAACCGCATTTTTAATAACAGCTTGATGGCCTTTATGTACACCATCAAAAGCACCTATTGAGACAATAGATTTCGTTAATTCAGGTATACACTGCTCATGTATATAAATAATTCTCAGCTCTCTTCTTCTAGAGTTAAATTTCCAAATAGCCAAATTCCTTTGAAATCAAATTTGCCGTATTCATCACACTTTGAATTATGATTTCACGATTACTTCCCTGCATATACGATATAGGTCCAACAATATTAAGCGCCGCAATAGTTCTCCCGGTATAAGATCGAATAGGAGCTGCAATCCCATACAGTCCATGCTCATTTTCATTATCACTAATTGAATAGCCTTGCTTACGAATCTTCTGTAACTCTGTCTGGAATTGTTTTTCGCAAGTAATTGTATTAGGCGCTCGTGGTAAAAGCCCTTTTTCTGAAGTATATTCTAAGGAAGATGAGTTAAATGAAAGCAGTACTTTCCCTGTACTTGTACAATATGCAGGTTCTCTTGATCCGACATGTGTTGAGATCTGAACAGACTCCTTCGATGAAACCTTCAAAATAAATACAACATCACCTCGATCAAACATACCAATATGTACAGTACCACTAAAATTTCTTACAAGTTCTTCTACAAGCGGTATTGCTCCACTATAAATCTCTTGCTGAAACATGACTTGATTTCCCCACTCTAACAATTTCCAACCTAATCTATATTTTCTTTGCTCATCTTGAATGAGCATTCCTTCTGCACACAACGTACGAACAAGGTGATGAACCGTACTTGCATTCATATTTAGTTTTTCCGCTATTTCAGAATTACCTAGTACAGGCTCATCACTCGTAAAACAATTTAGAATTTTACAAATTTTACCGATAGAAGCGATCAAATCATTTACCTCCCCTATTCCAGTTACAGTTCTCTAGTTTTAGATGTTCTTAAAAATATAAGAAGATTTACATCCTAACAGTAAAATTCTTGTTATCATCTGTTGCTCCTTCCTTTTCTAAATAAAAATGTAAGCGTAAACATTTTTATTTAGCTCAAAGCACCTTCTGATGAACTCGATTGCAACGCATTGTTTACTAAGGAAAAAGTTTGTTGTTTTTTGTACGCATTATAAAACATTCCCATTTTGCGCACCGGGTCTCCAGAATAATAACGCTCATATTGTAATAATCGTTGTCCAAAAGCCTCTCCACATAAATCCCATGCTAATTTGAATAAACGAACTCGTTCTTCAGAAGATACTCCTTCGCGCCCCATATAGTATTTTTCCATATCGTCTTGAATTTCGGGATTCATAAAATCTGCACCTGTCGGTGACATTAATAATCCACCAGCACCAATGGTTTGAATAATCTCAATTGCACGCGGATACATTTTAGGTAATAAACTGCGTATCGTATCAAGTGGCAACCTTGCAGGAACAACTTCTCCATATGGATTCGTTTCATATTCATATTCAGCTACTTGTAAGAGAGCTCGTATCGTTTCGACATCTTGCATAAGCTCTGCTAACTGGTTTTGTACATTTAAAAATCCATCTACTCCTATCGAATCTGCTAATTTCATAGCTACTTCAGCAGCGAAAGATAATTTTACTAACCCCCTTACTCCAGATTGATGTGCTGGTTGATGACCAATTCCCGTTTTAGGATACAATTGATTCCCAGCTTCTATATTTTGATAAATAAATACTTTATCCCATGGGATAAACACATTATGAAATACTAGTAATGCATCCATTTCCTCAAACCTTGATGCAAGTGGATGATCAAATAGAGAGCGTTTTCCATCTTGCATTGGCTCACGACAAAGAATTCTTAGTCCTGGCGCATCAATTGGAACTGCAAAAGAGATGGCATGACGTTCATCACCTGGTTTAAAACTTGGATAGGAATATATAATTACCTCGTCTGTAATTGGAGCAAGTGTCGCTAACATTTTTGCACCACTTACATACATTCCTTCCGCTGTTTCACTTACTACACCTAAATGCATCGTTTCATCTTCTTGTTGATGAGAAGCCTTACTCCGATCATTTTGCGGATTAATAATTGCATGTGTTAAAAACAAATCATTATCCCTTATATGTTTATAATAATTCTTTATATTCGCTCCCCATTCTGCATTAAACTTCTCAAAAAACCATGCATTACTTGCCATCGAAGTAACTGTTACATTTAAAAAATCAGGTGTTCTTCCCATTAAACCATAAGTAGCTTTTGCCCACACTTCAAATAATTCACGGCGTACTTTTAAGTCCTCATAATTTTTTGGTACTAAAAATGCATTTGATACCCTTTCTCCTGTCTCTTCGCATATATGAGTAATCTTATCTTGATATTCTGGATTGTGCTGCATATCATATAAGTTCGCAATTTGTAAAATTGGTTCACGAAAAACATCTTCATTTACTACATCCGTTACTTTTCTTCCACCAATCCAAATTTCAGGATTTCTTTTTCGCAACCCTTCAATATACTGTTCCCCTGTTCTAATTGCCATTCTTTCCCCTCCAATTTTCCATAATAATATACTAAAAAGTTTAGAAATTCTATTTGATGACTGAATTTTCAATCATTATATCAATTTTAATAGGTACAATTCCTCTCTTATTTCACATTATGAAATCCTAATAATTTTTTAAGTAACACAAAAAAGGAACAGTTTCCCGTTCCTCACCCATTCACTTTCTCCGTATTGTTCCAATAATACTTACTAAACGCTTCTGTTAACACATCAATTGTGTTATATAATTCATCTAACGTATTATCAACACCACCAACTTCAATTAACATCGCATTTTTAGATAAATCTTGGTTATAAACGCCATTTCCGTCTTTTTTATACTTCGGAAAAATCCCTCTACTTAATCCGTAATAGTTTTCATCTAAATAACTATTGATTGCTCTTGCAATTTTTTCATTTTCAGCACGCCCTTCATTTTCCATCCCAATAATAAAATATAATCTTGCATACGATTTCCCGTTAATTACTTTTGTTGTTACTTTCTTGCGCTGATCATCACGGTGTATATCAATTGGAAACGCAATTTTATTATTCTGTGCTAATGCTTCTTTTACATATCCATGAGATGCTTTATACGACTGATTCCATACCCATTTTTTAGTTGCTAGTAAATCACCCATATTCGTTTTATCATGAATTACCGGAATTCCTTGTCCTTCAAGTTGCTCTTTCATACGTTTCCCTAGTAAAGATACATTTACATCTGGGCTAGATGGATCAGTTGCCCCTGGTAATAATGGAAAGAAGGATTCCCAGCTGTGTGTATGGTAAATATATACTGCACTTTCACCTTTTTGCGTTCCATTCTTTTTCTGCACTGGATTTTTCTTTTCTGCTTCTGTAACTTTATCTTTTGCTACTTCTCGATTTTTCGTTACTTCTTCAATCGGTACACTAGATTCATTAGGAATATTCGTATAGTTTGTCCCTTCCCCAGCTACGATAATGTTAGAATAATACTTTGACATACCGGGTACTTCTTTACCGACAAATGTTCTTAAATCTTTAATTTTCAAATCCGTCGCGATAGAGAATAGTAAACTTCCAACTGAGTCTCGTTTATATTTTTTAAAATAATCATATCCATAGTAATGATTCTCACTTTCTATCATTTGAACAAAACCTTGCATCGATACTTTCCCAAACCATTGATTCGCATAATTTGATTTCATTGTATGTAAAAGTGACGTCAAAATCGACGCAATAATAATTACTATTAGTGCATATAAAAAGAGTAACGAAACTAGTTTTTTCCCATGTATACGAGTTTTATACTTTTTCACTGTATCACCTTCTTTATACATGGATATGTACAAGCTTTTCGTAATATACGCACAAAAAAGAGAAATGGCATCCCATTTCCCTTCCTCACTCTTATTGTTCTTTTTGTGTATCTGAAGAAGGTAATTTCTTCGCTTGGTTTTCTTTAAAAATTTCTCCGATTGCCCCAAGTGTTTCAATTGCATTAGACGGAATAAAGACTTTATTTGCTGGTCCTTTTGCAACCTCAATCAATGATTCAAATGATTTATAAGCAAGTATACGCTCATCTAAATTCGCTTCACGTAGCAATTCAATTCGATTTTGTTCTGCTCTTATAATCATTTTTCACTTCACATCCCTTCGATTCGTTGTTATGTCTCGCTGATTGTAACTTATAAAACTTATTTGTATTTTTTTCTATCAATAAAACGTGTGGACACAAAAAACAGCGGAATTATAATTCCGCTGTTCGCTGTTTCACTTAATATTAATTCCGAATTTATCTCCAAATTTCAAATCAGCATTAGGAGCAATAGTAATTACGGCCTGACCTTTCTTAATAGCATGTACTGTATATTCCTCAACAGGCATTGCAACTCTGCCTTCATGAGGAACTTCATCCATACTTAACGTATCCGCACTTACTAAGATTTTAAGTGGCTGATCTGGGTCCATATTCTTATGGTGGAGTTTTAGCGTCTGCCCTACTGACATTTGTAAAAGTCCATCCGCTCCTGGAATATGCCAAACCACTTTATTAGTCCCTTTTTCTATTTCAAAATCTATAATGTACTCTCCATCCTTCCCAATCTTGACTTGATTATCATCATCTGCTGTTTTACCTAATGTTTCAGTTTGTGCTTTAGGTTTACTCTCTTTCGCATCCTGTTTAACACCACTAGAATCTGTTTTTTCCTTAGGATTACTTTCTTCTGTATTTTGTTTTACATCACCTGCAACAGTCTGCTCCTTAGGCTTATTCTGTTCAGCTTGTTGTTTCTCACTACTTGATGCAGCTTGCTCCTTCGGTTTGCTTTCTTCAGTTTGTGACTTTTCACTACTCGATTCAGTTTGTTGTTCCTCACTACTTGATACCGATTGTTCCTTTGGTTTGCTTTCCTCAGTTTGTTGTTTTACACCGCATCCTGATAATAAGATCAATATTGCAATAAGTAAAAACCAACTTTTGCGCACGTAACCCATCCCCTTCCCCTTGTATAAATGTACTTTCTAATATTAATCCATCTAGCATGTTAATTTGCACCCTTTTTTAACTCTGTGTGGCGATTATATAACATTGATAAACTAACGCTCCACTCAAAAAGATGGTTCCCTTAAAAAATAATTAACTCAAATAATTATTAAACTTGTTTTAGTGAATGGGTCTATTTACTTAATTTTCCAATCACCCTAAACCTGCAATCATTCCAAAAGAAACAGATAAGAAAAATCCTACCTTTAAGTATGAGATAGGGCTTTTCTTATCTGTTAGAATACTATTCAGATTCAGCTTTTTTATGGGCTCTTTTTCAGTTTTACATTTTGAGAAATTATCCCTCTTCCTTCAGAAGGGTTATTACGCCCTTTTATGTCTAATGTTACGTTTTCTCCTTGAAAGGTAATTGTACCTGTTCCGTTGGTTTCTCCGAGTTCGTTGTGATCGACCCATGTGAATGCCCATGTGGAATCATTTTTCTTTACAGCATTTGCTGTAAACATTCCCATCATGGAAGTTGTTATTCCATTACTATTATTAGAACGTTGCTCTACTTTGATCATTGCATTTTTATCATCCATTATCGTGAAAGATGCATCGATATCAAGTTTACTATCGCTTTGGAAATTGACATAATTCCCATTTAGTTTGTTGTTTTGACTTGGCTGTGCATTATTATCTTGTTTTGATTTTGTAGTGTTGCCTTGGTTTGCTTGTGTATTGGTGCCTTGGTCCCCTCCAACGGGAACTAACTGTGCTTGTTCGAATTCTTTTTTAGACGATTTCGTCAAATTCAATACATCTTTCCCTTTGTACACAATAATTTTGTTAACACTAACTTTCTCTAGTGTGAACTCTTCATCTGGTGGTATATCTCCATCTTGTGCGTACACCTGTGTATACTTCATTTTTCCGGATAATTCCTTTTGCTTAAATGCATTAAATTGAACATCACCTGTATACCAGATTTCATACAAATCAAACGCTTGAAACTCTATATTCTTTGCGCTTTTCTTATTAATTTTCACAAATAATTTTTTGTTATTTTCATCGCGCCAATAACCTTCCAATCCTTGTGTTACATTTGTTTCCTGATTGTTAATTGTAATAGGTATCTTTACTGTTGATTCTCTATTTTTCTTTTTATTTCTATAAACAATCTCAATTTCCGTACTTTTTTGTGATGGGGACTCGTTTGCAATAATTTTCACTTGCCCATTTCCCATTAATTTCGCCTCTGCAACATCTTCGTTTCTAGATTTAACTGATAGAAACTCTATTTCATCTGCTCCTAGGTTAAACATATTTTCTTTCGTTGTTTTTTCATCATATAATTTTAAAGATAAAGTGACGTTCCTTTCTTCACCGGGTTTCAGCGATACTTCTTTAGGATTCGGAATAAGTTCCGTAGCTATTGTATTTGCGCCCGATTTCTCCACATCCACAGTTGTTTTTTGTTCGTCTTTTTTCTGTTCTATTTCCTTCGGCTCTGTTTGCTTTAGTTCTGTATTTGTTTTTGATTCCTTTGATTCGTACACAAAAAACGCAGCTATGCACACAATAATAACCCCTATTAAAATAATAATTCCCTTTTTCACAAATTCCCCTCAATTCTATAATACTTAATAACTTCTCTTTCTTTTCTACTTTTGATAACTATTTGTATGTAAAACTCACTAAGACATTTAAAATATATTACATATCAACAATATTTAAAACACTTTTTTGAATATTGTATATTTTCCAACAAAATATACAAATATACGATAATAAATATCGAGAAATATCAATTATAAACATGCGGCACAACAACCACGAAACTAATTCCAACTCTCAAAATCA
>NZ_BOQD01000144.1 GCF_018332515.1 Bacillus hominis
AAAGTATCCTACACGAGATATTGAGTCATATCTCATCGTCATTTTAAAAGACCTCCATTTTATATGGAGGTCTTTTTTTAGGGGATAAATAAATAACTACTAATTTTCCACGGCAGGAAATTCCCCCTACACATTCTCTATTAATATCCACCCATTTTAATTACTAACATAGTCATAAACATACTAAACATGAGGCTTTTTAAGTACTTATTTTCATCTTTTGCTACAAAAATAGCTAAACAGCAGAATAAAGCCCATCCTAACCAAAATAGCATTCCTAAAATCATTGGTAAATCAGTCAATTAAATCTACTCCTTCGAATGTTTTATCTATTACATTATTTAATATATTCATTTTGACTTCATATTTTAAGACCAAAATAAAAAAGACAGAAGTTTTTCTGTCTTTTTTATTTATCTTAAAGTAATCCATTCATAACTTGCCCACTCTTTTGGTTTTTTATCGTACTTAATACGACCAGTCGTACAGAATGAAGCAATCATCCATTGTATAATGTTCATCTTGGCATATGGATCAATACAATCCTCTATTTTTTTTAATTGATAGCCTGTACTATTTTTCTGCCAAATTGTATATAAACGAAAATGAGTTGTCGTAACAAGCCTAGCTTTTGTTGTAACTTGCCATTTTGCAATTTTCGTTAAATCCTCTTTTACTTTTCTCTCATACTCTTGTTTTATCACTTTATAAGTCTTGTCTTTATTAATTAATCCATTAGAGAATGTAAAAGGCATTTGATGCACCTCATAAACTGTTCCTTCTTCATCTCCTAAAATATTTGATTCTACTAGGAATATGTTTTTTAGTTTTAACTGTTCCGTTAATTCTTTTCCGCTCCGATAAAACGGTTTTTTTATCTTCTGAAGCAAGACAACCTGTACAATTAATCCAATTAGTAACGGATACGCTAGTATAAACACCATATTAATAAACATATTGGTAATAAGTACCCCTACTAATGCGAATATCGTGAAGTAAATATAAGTTTCTCTTTGATGAATGATTCTACTATTCAAGCTAAAATACCTCCGTTTTGATAAATAGTGAAAGCAACATATACAATTGCTCCTAATAAAATAGAACAAGCCCCCGGAAAGCTCTGTATCAGCTGTATATCTTTCTTTGGTAGCTTTGCCCCAAATATAGAAGCAGCATGCTCCAATTGGTCTTTAAACGCCCCCACAAACCCCAAAATTTTAATTAATCGATACACACTAGCAATCCAAAAGAATAGTAAATGGAAAGCTGTTAATGTAATAGCAGTAAGGATTGCTGATTCTTCCACTAAATTACTAACATATATAGCTACCACCACAAGCATTTTTGTATCACCGGGTGAAGAAAATTTAAATGTCTCTAACAACAAACCACACGCTAATGCCATAGCTAGTACAATCACAATCTCTTTCCCTGTTCTTATTCCAGCAAAATACGTGATTCCTATACCTACAATTAAGAATAGCAAATGCCATATATTTTTCGTTTTTCTATATTTCAAATCAGTAAATACATTCAGGGCCATATATCCTAGTAGTATTCCTATTACATATATACTCATAATTTTTTCTCCTTATTTTTTCCTATTTTAATGAATTATTACGGTCCACTCACTAGAGACCAGGTGACCGTAGAAGTATAAGTAGCTTGCCGATTCTTCCCTACATAAGTTGTCCCTGGATCTAACTGCAGTTGTAATCCATTTTGTCCAAAATCGACTTGATATTCTCCAATTGCTACATCTTTTGAAGCCCGTATAATAGTGTGTGCCGCCCCAGTATCAATAGGTGTACTTGGAATTTGTATGATAGGTTTCCCTGTCTCTGGACCTTTTACTTTAGTTATACTTACCTGATTTTTTAAGGATAAAGAACCCTTTGGCAATTGTTTTGCAATATTCGGCTCTGTAAATGGAGAAATTGTCATATTCAATCTCCATCCATCCGCTTGATTTCGACTATCATGTATCATGAGTTTCCCTAATGTACCAAATGAATTTTGCTTTTCTCCATTTAGTTGAATAGGAGTAAACTCTACACTTTTAGGAACAGTAAGCATGTCTACTCGTCCTTTTTGTGTTGTAGATATATGCTTCGTCGTACTTTTATTCCCAGCTTTATCTACTGTACGGATATGTACATATTGTGGTTTCGCATAATCAGTTGGAAACTGAATGCTAGTCTGATTTGTAAACTGAACACCACCCACTTTATCAAGTGAAGTGTCGGATTTATCATTCACTACATATTCATATCCCTTTACACCACTTGTTACAGTTGCAGGAACTTCCTTAGAAAAATCCGAAACGCCATTCCTGCCAACTCCACGAATTTTATAATGATAGGTACTCCCTTCATCTTTAGCAGGGGCAAACGTTACTTTAGTTTCTTTCAGTTCTCTATTTTCAAATTGGAAGCTTTCAGGTGTTGTTGGCACTGCCTGATCTTTTGCTTCTTTATCTACATAGTCAGAGAGTCTACCCTTATATATTTGCTGATTTCCCCTGTATACTTCCGCTTCCGATGCATATCCCACTTTTAACTCATCCACATAGGTAATCCCTTCTGAATAAGCAAGCATATAAAAAGTTACACCTCGTTGCTCGGTAATATAAAACGGATTATTTGCAACTTGAGTATTCATACTAAACGTAGACCATCCATTTATATCTTTATTAGAATCATTCTTTGTGATCGTACGATTATTTGGTAATTGGATAGGTGCTGCCCATTTTCTTGTTTTTAGGCGATCACCTTGTTTCATCGGGGTCACAATAGGACTATTTAATATTACCTTTCCCTTTCCAGAACCATCCTGATACGGTATTACCTTTTCAATCATAGGGGAATCTTGATACACATCTTTGTTTATATCCGAAGTTATATGTCTTCTATCCCCTGGTATGTTGGTACCCGGTTCCTTCTCTGGAAACAAAGAGATATTACTAATTTCTATTTCTTTTGAACCGCCTGGAACATCTTTCAAAACAGTAGCATTATAATAGTCAAATTCTCTCCCTGTTTCCCAGCCTCCATCACCATAGAAACTAATTCTTCCTAATCCTTGTGACTTTGCTTTAAACGTTGCTGAAATATAAGCATTATTAGGTACGTTTAATCGCTTAAAAACAGCAATGGAACTCTCTCTTACTGTATAAGGATATAAGACTCGATTCCCTCCCGATTTTGTATCAAATACTTTGTATCCGCTAGTATCTGTACCATTTGGATAAAAAACTTCAGATTGTAAACTTTGATTCCCGTTACCGTAAAACTCTCCCCAACCACTCATCAAATTAACGTCTTTTGGGTTATTAAAATCAATTTTCCATAGGACGTCCTGCTCTAAGATATCAATCGCCCATTCTAGCTTCACTTCATTTTCTTTTCCATTTGCAGTGAGTGTTGGAATACCATTTTGCTGTTTTCCTATTTGATCAGCTAATATAGAGTTATCTTTTGAATCAATAATTAAGCACGATACACCCAAAAGTATGATTGAAGTAAGAACCTTCCCCCATTTCACTGTTTCCTCCCCCATTTCATTTTTATGCTATCTATGCTGCCTTATTTTGCTCCTTCTGATTTTCATGTTTCTTTCTCCACCATACAAATACAAACATTGAAATAACTAATATGAAAACACCAGCGGCTATTATATATATTTGATTAGAATATCCAGGCAACACTTTTATTGCACCTGTTTGTTCCGCATAATCTGTCACATTAGAAGCAGTTATGCGTATCTGTTCTGTATATGTTTTTGGTATACCATTCTCTTTTATAGTGACTTTTAGTGTATACTTTCCATCTTTATATTCTTTCGCTTTCCATGGGATTGCTAATCCTACCTTAGATTTTGGCGCTACATTGAATGCTGGAATATTACCATGAAACAGAACGTTATCCTGGGATAAAACTTCATAGTAAACTGCTACATCCCTTACAATATTTGCATTTGTATTTTGAATAAGTGCATGGACTTGTGGTTGTGTTGGATAAGATTCAACAGTTGTGCCATTTAGTTTAAGAGGCGTTTTATTGACCCAATTTTCAGTCTCTTCACTATTCAATTGTATTGCTACCGCATATTCAATGCTATTATGTACAGAAAAGTTCAATCCGTCCTTTTCAAGCTTCTGTCCTTGGGTATCGTGCGCTAACTCAAATAATAATCCACCCAAAAACACTCCATCTTGATTTGGTGTCGTTAAATGTACCTCTATAGTTTTCGTTTGATTCCCCTCTAAGTTAACAGCGTCAGGTGCTTGAACATACTGATCCATATAGAAATCTGTATCTGTTAATATACTTTGTGAGACTTCACGATTTGTTACATACATAATACCTCCGTTTGTAGAGGTGAGAGCGTTAGCGACTTTTACATTGACTTTGATTGGAGTATTAGCTTTATTGTGTACATCCATTTTTACTGTTTGATTCTGTTTCTTTTTCACCTGTAAATTAAAATAATTTTTTATATCACCTAGTTGATTATCCGGGACATGAATGCTTACATCAAATGGTAAACTATCTTGTTTTTCTTGTGCATAAACTACTTTAAAAGGTTTTAAGCTTATACTTAAAATGAATATAATCACAACCAAAATACTAATTAAAATTTTATATACATAGCTTTTCATTCTGCCCCTTCTTTCTATGTATAGAAGAGAATCATACATACGTGATTCCCTTCTATATGATAAATTTCTTTTAAGGTCCTGTTACAATAGAATATGTCAGTTTTGACTCATATGAGGTAGCACCAGCCTTATTCTCAACATACGTACTATGTGGATTTAACGTTAAAGCTAGAGATTTATCATTGAAACTAACATTATATTTCCCCATACCTTCATCTTTTTTCGCACTTAAAATCGTAACTTGATTATCAGTATCTATAATAAAGTTAGTCGTTTTAAACTCCGGATTTGGTGAACTTGTCCCTCCAACTTTCGTTATAGCAGCACCACCACTATTCAAAACTAAGGAACCCTTTGGAAGTGTCCGATTTGACTTTGCATCTCCACTCACTTTAAATTGATCTGCTTTTACATTGATTCTCCAACCATTCCCAGAACCAGTTGCATCTGTCACTGTTAGTACACCAGGATTTGCATGTGTTACTTGTGTTTCTCCACTTAGTGTTACCGCGTTAAAGTTACTAACTGGTGTAACAGCAATATTATGTTCCCCACCTGTTATACTTTGATTTAGTTTTGTATCAGCTGTTGTTGCTGCACTTGCAGGTGTACTAATTAATGACATGCCAAGGGCTAATGTTGCTAATGTAGGAATCATTACTTTACTGAATTTCATCATAGTACCTCCTTATATTTTAAAAGGAGGGAGCTATATAAAACACGCCCCCTCTTATTTTCAATTAAAATTTATTTTTTGTTCCAAGAATCTACATCCGCATTGCTTGATGCTTTTGTGAATCGAGCTAGAATTGTATCATAACCGCCTTGGATTGCTTTCCATACAAATGGCCCAATTACTAATACAATAATGACCGCTAAAGCGATTAACATACCGTTTTCTGATGATAGTTGTGAATCCTCATTTTTTAACCAATTCTTCATATTTGCTAACATTACATTTCGTCTCCTTTATATATCGATTTTAAGAATTTACTAAAATAAGAACTTAATTATTTAAATCTTTTATTACTTATTCCAAGAATTTACGTCTGCATTGCTTGATGCTTTTGTGAATCGTGCCAGGATCGTATCATAACCACCTTGGATTGCTTTCCATACAAACGGCCCAATTACTAATACGATAATGACCGCCAAGGCAATTAACATACCGTTTTCTGATGATAGTTGTGAATCCTCATTTTTTAACCAATTTTTCATTTTTGCTAACATGATTGAATCTCCCTTATTCATTTATTTGAACTATATACATAATAAACATCATGAACCTAAAACTTTTATTTCTTGTTCCAAGTATTCACATCTGCATTGCTTGATGCTTTTGTGAATCGAGCTAGAATTGTATCATAGCCACCTTGGATTGCTTTCCATACAAATGGTCCAATTACTAGCACAATAATTACCGCCAAGGCGATTAACATACCATTTTCTGATGATAATTGTGAGTCTTCATTTTTTAACCAATTCTTCATTTTCGTTAACATATATTTTGCTCCTTTACCTATTCCATTTTGAATAATGTTTTTCTATATACTTGCAAATCCTTGCATTAAGGATTGAATAACAATAACCATTGGATAAATTACAATACATCCAATAACAGCTACGTTAAATTTATTCATTTCCATTGGCTTATTTTGAATGAGACGGTTATAGTTCTCATGTTTTAACTCACGCATCATTTTAATCTGTGCATCCATAATACGAAGACTCTGTACCTTATCCGTTTTTTGTGCTTGTTGCAATGCAATAGTAAAGGTATTTACTTCTGGACTATTTAAGGCTGCTGCAAAGTTTCTAAATGGTTGATCCGAACCCGCATACATTTCTAATTCCGCTGTAAGTGTAGATACATACGGTCGAAGATGTCTCCCGGCATATATCTGCGCCTTTTTTACTGCTTCTAATGTTGTATGTGTTTTTAACAACTGCAGCATAGGAATTAAATACTCCGGTAATTCGAACTTCCTTGCTTCTATAGCCTGCTTGATTCTTCTCTTTAATAGATAATCAGGATAGAAATAAAGTAGCGGTGAAATTAAAACGCCCACTTTAAATAAGTAGTAATCATGAAACACCGTACATATCAAGAAAACAGAGGTGAAAATGATGGGATAGGCAACCTTCATTTTCAAATATTCTTCTGGTTTCGTATCCAAACCAGCTTCTTCTAATTTTTTTTGGATCTGCTCTTTCTTTTCTTCTGTCAGATACTTATGTGATAACGACTGGAAGGGAGCAAGCATCATTTGATTTAAATTCTTTTTTTCAATTCGTTTTGCATTTTCTACATAGTTTGTAAGTAGGCTACCGCTGTCTTTTTTACTTTGTAGAAAGGTAGAGAATACCCAGTACATGACAACGAATACCACTAAAGCTAAAATCGTAGCCACTTTATTCCCCTCTTTCTGTTGGATTATAATTTGCAATCTTTTCTACACGGGTTGCTAAGAAAAAGACAATTAACATATTTACCGCTAATGCAATTTTCCCCATCATAGAACCTGCTAAAAATCCATATGCTTCTTTTGACATCAACATAATCACAATCGGCATGGCAATCACGATTAAGCAGTTCTGTACAAACGCACGTTGTGCTTGCGACAAACTAGAACGTAATCTTGCCAGATATAGCTTTTGTTTTTCGAAATCTTCTGCAATATCTAATAAGACTTGTACTGAATTCGCCCCGCCTTCTCGACTACACACTTCCAACATTTCATGGAAGAAAACCAATTCTCTAAAATTAAAAGTTTCATTGAATCCTTTAAATGCACGGTGCATTGTAGTTCCACCTTCTAATAAAAGAGAAACTTTTTCTATTTCTTCTTGAATACTCTCATGCATCATTGGCTTTACTTGTACTAACACGCGTTTAGCGTTATTACTAATTTGAAGCGCATTCGCTACTGCCTTCATATAAATAGAGAGACGGTCAATGACAACCAAGTAGTAACGTTTTTTTCTTCGATAGAGAAGAAATCTCGGAACTAAAAATCCACATAAAGCAGAAATCAGGGTAAAAGGATCTCTTCCAAATGAGAAGTAGAATATTGCTGCTATACTCATTCCCGAAAGAATCGTATATACCCAGTACATGCTTTTCGTCAATTTCCACTCGTACTTTTGGGCTTCTTGGATAACAGATTGTGGAAGATACATTCGTATGCCTTTAATATTCCTTAATTCCAAGCGCCTTTCTTCTTTCTCATTTTCTTGTACAAATTGGGAAAGTGCAGAACCTTTAGATTTTGCAAAAAGTAAAACAAGTAATACTACACTAATAAAGATTAATAATATACATCCATAGGCGAACAAACTATGCATACTGCACCTCCTGTTGTGATAGGAACGGTGCATAAAGAGCTGGATTTACAGAAGTAGCAGAACGGAATTTTTTCTCCATTTTAGCTGACATTTTCCCTGTAATAATGTGCTGTCCATGAATTTTTCCTATGCTTTCATTTATCTCATCCTGTTCCTCGTATGTCGGGATAAACTGAGAAAGTTCATTAAACTGTATATCACCTCGATAATCTAATAATTCAATCATCTCTGTAATATAACGATTCCCATCATCTTTCTTTTCTAAAAAGACAATCACATCGAATGTCTGTGAAATTAATTCATATAAATACTGGGCATCAATATTCGCACCACTTTGCAGACACATGAGCATTAAACGTCTGACTGCTTCTATGGCACTTCTTGCATGGACAGAGGTAAAGCCAGGGTGGCCTGTTTGGAAAAAGTTAATCATTTTTAATGCTTCTTTACCCCTCGATTCCCCTACAATTAATCGCTTTGGTCCTTGACGTAGTGCATTCGTTAACAATCTATCAAAATCAATTGCATTTTCTTCTACTTCCGATGCCCTACATTGCATCGGAACAAAGTGATGTTCTGGAAAAATTCGATGCAAATATAATTCAGGGTTATCTTCTACTACAAGAGTACGTTCTTTTTTCTTTCCTTTCGGAATATGAGAAGCAAGAAATTTCATAAACTCTGATTTCCCTGTCCCTGTTGCTCCAGCGACTAGAATATTCATTTTGGCTTTCACGGCTGCAGCCAAAAAGTCCAACATCTCTTTTGACGCTTGATTAGTAGATAACATTCGCTCTTCAGAAGCACGAAGATGATCTGCATTCTTACGAATCGTTATTGTTGTCCCGAGTCCCCCAAGTTCATCTAAAGCAATATTGATACGGATATAGGGAAACACGCAGTCCACATATGGTTTTGCTGTATTTAATGACTCTGACGTACTATTTACCATCTTATAGGCTAAAGCCTTTACCTCTTCTTCCGTCTCAAATCGGTAAGGGAATGTTAACTCTCCCTCTCCAATTTTTTCGTAAATAATTTCTTTTGTACCATTGATATAAATATCGGTTACATCCTGATCTTCTTTTAAAGGTTCTATAATTCCAAATCCCACAATATCATCACATACCATATTTAATAATTGTTCAGAAGGTACATCTGAAATGACGACTTGATTACTTAATAGAAAACTTTTAATGATTTGTTCTACAGCTGCTCTCTTTTCTTTATTCATAAAAGATTCGCTTAAAATATCACGATGGTCTTTTACTAAAAATGCACGAATTTCATCCGTGATATCTTTAATTTGTTGAGCTGTAGTTGTTCCTAACTTTCGAGCTGATTTGGAACGAATCATATAACCAAAATGATATAAATCAACTCGATTTCGCTTTAAGGCGACTTGTTTTCCCTGTAAATAGCCCCACATACTACTGCCTCCCTTTTAATTTCGTAAACCAAAGAGACCCTTTTTCATAGAGGATGTATGCTGGGTTGGAATATCAAGACCAGCTGCTTCCATAATGTGATGGACCTTTGTATTAATTTGCGGGGAACCAAACTGCATCCCCCATTCATAACTCGTACGATCCCTGTCATACGGAATTGTCACCGCAATTTTTTGGGAAGATAGCTTTTCAATATCTTCTACATAATCCTCATCTGCCATATTTAAAACATGAATCATACGAGGCAATGTTAGCTTTGCTTCTTCTAGTAGTTGTAATTCTCTTTTAATTGCTATTGCACCACGAGGGTTGCCGTTTAACACATGAATTACAAGGTCTGATTGGTATAGGATTGGATAACTCAGAACCTCAGATAATTCAGTTGGTACTGATAGAATGATAGAATCGTATTCTGTATCTACAAGTGATTCTATAAATGTCGTTACAAACAGTTCTTTGTTTTGAATCTCTGGGAATTGAGCTAAGTTATAACCTGATGGAAACACTAGAAAATCCATCTTATCGTGCAATTTTTGCATCAACCTTGGATTCATTTTTCTCTCTAATAAATCTTGCTTGGTACAAATATATTGCGAGAGATTGTATTCATTTTCTTTTCTTACAAGTTCTAAGATGTTTTTACTATCGTGGCTAAGACCAGTTCCAACCGCAAAGCTAGGTCTTACTTGGTCTGCTTCAACATAAAGCACCTTTTTCCCTAAATGAGCTAATTCATTTGCCATCGCAATACTTAATGTGCTTTTCCCTACATTTTCGTTTGTTGCATAAAAGGCAATGATTCTTGCTTGCCGCTCCATCTTAATAACCCCTTTCTTACTTAGATTCATTCAGATACTGTGCTACATACTCTTTTACATTTTTAGAAATTGGATTAGTCGAATGCTTCTCTACATAGTCTAAAATGTTCTTTTGATCAGATATTTGTGAGAATCCTTCAGCTGGTTCTAATTCTTTCCCTGTTTGCTCCACCTTTTGTCCAACTGCAACAGGAATGACATCTCCAAGTGTTTTTGCACGATTTAAGTATTGAAGTTGTTCAGGGGAAACAGCCAGTGTGTATAATCGCGTTACTTTAGGCTTTTGTTTTCCTTCTTGTTCCTCTTTTGATTCTTTCTTTTCTAGCACAAATGCATCTTCTGTATTGCTATCTTTTGCAGCCGTCACACGTACACGTTGGAACAGACCACCAAAGACAACCTTCTCATTGTCTCCTTCTTTCACAACTTGTTTGAAATACAAGTCCACATACGTGTTTGGGATAATACTATTCCCTGAACTTGTTTCTAAATCAACGAGTAACGGGAAAGCAACTTCTCCATCTTTCAAATTTAAAATAGCAGAGTCCGGTAACTCCTCTTTCTTTACTACTTTGTTTTTAAAGAGATAGCTATTTTCTGTAATGGGTTGCCCATCATTTGTCCACTTACCTACAACCTCTTTTTTATTTACACGTAATGCATTTGGGGGAATCGCATCACCAGGTAAAGTTCGTTCCACTAGCATGTCTTCTTTAATTTCTGTATGTGCAGGTATATCCTTTGCGGCTACAACAATCTTTGTTGGTTTTACAGCATTTTCTACTGCGAAATGATTGTATCCATAGATACCCGCTACTGTTGCAGCAGCTAGACCTACCGCAACAATCTGCTTCTTTTGAAACTTAGATGGCTTCAATGTTTGTATTCCTCCTTATGTAGCCTTTAAACGCAAAAAAAGGACACACCTATGGCATAATGCGCCTTAGGTGTGTCCTTTTAGCTAATCTAAAGTCTATATGAAAATGTTGGATTTGGTTTCTTTAATATTACAATTTCAATATTATGATATATAGAGTTATATGTCAATCATTTCTAAAAAAAATATTATTTTTACCATTTCAAATCTCTGATTCCAAAACTCAAAAACCCTTAAAAACATTGTCATATCAAGGTTTTTAAGCTATTAACCCACCCGTAAATATGGTATAATTAATATAACGTAACTGAATATTTCAGGGTGGTTGGTTGCTATCCTTTCTCTTTCATTTTATGGAGAAAGGAGGTGATCGCATGGAAATACTTTTCATAATAGCAATTGAAATTTTAAAAGTAATTGCTAGAGAAGTCGCTGTGTTTTTTGCAAAACGAGTAGGTAAATACCTATCAACGTCTTGGAAGAAAGCACAAAAAAAGCGACGAAAAACGAAAAGAACCACCCACAATGTGAACCGCACCCAATTTGTTAGACACTTACTAACAATTGGAGGTGCGGTTTTATTATGTCTAGAAAATATACATTTGAGATAAAGAAAAATGCTGTTGAACATTATTTAAATACAAATGATTCGTTTAAAGTGACAGCCAAAAAATATCAAGTGAGCTATACTTTACTAAAAGAATGGGTGGCACGTTCTAAAAAACAAGGGATAGAGTCCTTGAATTCTAAATTTACAAGATACGATGTTCGATTTAAAATGGAAGTATTAAATTATATGAACAATACCGGAGCTTCGCCCCTACAAGCTGCAGCTATGTTTAATATTCCATCACCTAAAACTATTAGGAAATGGCGGACAATACTAGAGTCACAGGGAATAGAAGCTCTTCGTAAGACAAGTAAGGGGTATTCTACTGTGAAGAAAAAGAAAGCTATTGCGCCTAAACAAAAACAAGATAAGAACTCTCAAAGCGATTTACAATCAGAGATTGAATATTTACGAATGGAAAATGCTTATTTAAAAAAGTTACACGCCTTAATTCAAGAGAAAGAGAAATTACAGAGAAAGACAAAGCGTACATAATATTTGAGTTAAGGCATGAATATAAAATTATGGACTTGATTAGAATGGCTAAAATTGCCCGTAGTACGTATTATTACTGGGTGAAACAAATGGAACGAGAAGATAAATATAAAGACGTTAAAGAAGCAATTAAACAGATTTTTCATGAACATCAAGGACGATACGGATATAGACGTATCACTCTAGAATTGCATAATAAGGGCTATAGGATTAATCATAAAACTGTCCTTCGTTTGATGAATCAATTAGGGTTAAAATCGTTGGTAAGAATCTCTAAATACCGATCATATCGTGGGAAAGTTGGAAAAGTGGCACCTAATGTCTTGAAACGAGATTTCAAGGCCACTCGCCCTAATGAAAAGTGGGTTACAGACGTTACTGAAGTTCACTTATTTGGTGAAAAACTCTATTTATCTCCTATTCTAGATTTGTTTAACGGTGAAATTATTTCTTATAATATTGAGAAACGTCCTACTTTCCTTTTAGTTGAAAGGATGTTAGATCAAGCATTAAAACGCTTGAATAAAGAAGATACTCTTATTCTGCATTCAGATCAGGGGTGGCACTATCAAATGGACAAATACCAGCATACTTTAAAAGAACATAATATAATTCAAAGTATGTCCCGTAAGGGAAATTGCTTAGATAATGCAGTCATAGAAAATTTCTTTGGCTTATTAAAGTCTGAATTACTTTACCTTAAAGAATTTGAAAGTATGGAACACTTTAAAATAGAATTAGAAAATTATATTCATTACTATAACCATAAAAGAATTAAAACAAAATTAAAAGGATTGCCCCCTGTACAATACAGAATTCAATCCTTATTAGCTGCTTAAATATTATGGATTCAAATGTATTTCTCTATTTTGGAAAGCTTTTCTTGGTAAATGGACGTAAATAAAACTTACATCCAGAAACTACAACTACCGTTATCTTATGAATGATATAATTTATAGGATAAGGCTAGATTTAATGGAAATAGGGGGAGACATATGGGAAGAGAAATTGAATTTAATACCGAAGACATGACCCTAAAGTTAACTGGGATAACAGGTTTATTTGCATTAAAATTAAAATTGAAAATTCCTTACGATACTGTTAAAAGTGTATATGTTGACTATTTTGATGCCCCTCAATGGATGCTCAGAATGCCTGGAACTTCAATTTCGGCACTTAATATTTTTGAAGGTAGTTTTAAGTATAGAGATGAGTGGTATTTTCTTTCTTATGAAAACAGAGTGCCACTTGTAATGATTGAACTAGAAGGGCATGAAAAGTATAGGTATGTTTTTTTTGAGATTGATAATCCAACTAGCATAGTAGCTGATATTCGGAAACGTATTGTTGAATTATAAATAAAAAAAGGTATTCTCAGATATAGAAAACACCTTTTCAATCCACAACTATCTTTTATAATAGTATACTTTTTATATGATCTAAAACATTTTCAAGTCAAACAAATATACGTCTAACTTTTTGGGTTCAGTTCAAGCGTGTGAAGGGCGGTTCTAAGAAAAAATAAACTTTTTAGCAACTAGCCACCTTGCGGTAACAGTTACATAAGGCGAGATGTTGGAGCATCTCGTCTTCTTTAGTTTATGCAAAAACTATTGTTATAATACTTCTACACTTATTATAACATCAACTATTGTACATGTCATGCAGATTTATCCGCGATAGTTGATAAAAAAGACATTATTATTAAAACGAAATCAATTTTGTTCCTGTTTCAAAATACTTTGCAGGAGCATAACTTGTCCCATTTCGATCTTGAAATTCATTTCCAACATATATTGATACTATCATTGCGATTACTCCAATAAAAATCACTCGTCTCACACGCTGCTTTTTCTTTTTATCCACTCAAAATTCCCCTTTCTATGAAAAAAGGCACACCCCATTAAGGGGTGTGCCTTTGGTTTATCCATTCAGCTACTAGTTCAAGAAGGATTATATACTTTTGTCGATTCAAGTCATTATACAATACTATTTATCTAATTTCTATTCTTCATATAGTACCAATTTGATAAATCAGTAATAATATTTTCCTTTCCAACCCAATTCCAACCTGGTGTTTGCACAGGGAATGGAAGATCCGCAAGCACCCTTCTCTTTTTAAAATCATCGTACGCAACACCTTTAATTTCCACTTCATCTGTCAGGCACAAACTCATTTCATTCACACCTGCTGGGTTTGTTTCAACATTGAACGAATATTTTCCATCTTTTGTTTTTAATGGCGCATACCATTTTCGTTGGCCATCAATAATTTTTTCCTTACCATCCCAATATAAAGACTTAGTTGGTCTTTTACTATCAAAGACATGTCCTGTTACTTCAGACAAATACATATTTTTAGGTAGGAATTTAGATGTTAAGCCATTATTAGAAACACTCTCTAAATCATAAGCTGTTTTTAGTCCTTCATCTGCAAATGGATACTGTGCCGTTGCTTTTGTAAATACACCTGGATAATTGGTATTCCAATCATTTTTGTATTTCCCATTAACTTCATAAGAAAAACCATACCCCGCATGGAGCTTAGATGGTTCTAAATTATCAATACTTCCACTTAATGTTTCATAGAACATTTCTCCCACTGTGTCCTCTTTTGACACACGTTCACTTACTGTTTCTACCACACCTTTTACACTCGTTACTCCGCACATTCCTTTTTCATGAGATGGTGAATAGATAGCTGTTTTAATAGGATTATTTTTGTATGTGGTTTCTTCTATATCTAATCGGTTACCAGCAGGGTTAATTTCTGCCTGAATTGTTCCTTTCCCCTTATGTTGCCAGCCAAGGTTCAAGGTTTTCTTTTCTCCCTCAGTTAACCTTACCTTTTGTGTTGCTACTTGTTGTCCGTTATGCTTGAGCACGACTACCGTTTCAGGATTTGCATACTTCGCTTCTAGCGCATCTAACTTTTTAATTTTATTTTTCTCTTTTTCTAACTTCTGCCTTGCTGTATCTAACCTACTTGCTGCACTATCCAATCTATTTTCTTCCCAAGAGCAGTCTCTATCGTAATAGTGATGGTTTCCTTCTGCATCTACCTCATGAATTGGATTACGACGGCAATAACTAAGACTAGATTGCGCACTATCTCTATCGGATTCAGAACTATTTACCGCTTGCTCGGACTTATTAATATTGTTATTTACCTTTGCTCTATATTGGTCACGTTCGGGTTTAAAATTATCACGTGATACATCTATTCTTGTTTTTATATTCTTTCCTTCTCTTGCTGTTTCTCCTTCAATTCGGTCAGCAGAGAAATCGATTTTATATTTAAAATCATCTTCATCACCTGGATCTGGATTAGGGGTTACTTCTGTACCACAGTTACCATTTATGGTGAAATCAACAGTTTTCTCATTTGATTCCCTTTGAACAGCATCAATGGCTTTAATTTTCGCAGTATATCGGCCACACATTTGTGGCTGCCACTTTAGTTCTTCTGACTTAAATTGCCCTGCATCACCTTCATTTGGTTTTTGATTATCTTTTTGCGGAGTTGAACGCAGATAATTTTCTTGATGATACACGGTTTCGCCATCTTTTGTAATATCTAACATCCATTTAACTCGGTTCCGTTCTCCGGCAGCTTTTTGATAAGGGTTTATTGTTGTTCCATTAGGATCTCGGTCATTGTATCCTTTATTTTTACTTACATATTCAAAACCGTTAAATGTAAATTTTACGGGTATATCTTTTTTCCCACTCGTAGCTTTAAAATCTTTTATTTGAGGTTTACTTGTGCGTACATACCACAAGCTATACCTATTCACGTCATTTACACCACCAGCCCCTGCATATCCGCCAGAAAGATAAGCAATGTCTCTAATCCAATAGAACTCTCCATAAGATTTATCTGAAAACCCATTTTTAATCCTATGTGGAATTAAGTTTCTTAAAACGAATTCAGGGTTACCCCAATATTTACTTGCAATTATATCGTTTGTAATTCTCTCTATTTCGGTTACCATTCTATCTCCCACTACAACTGAAGGGTTAATGTAGCCTTCAGTTGATATACGCACATAAGGTTCTGAATGGTCTTCATTTTGGATAAGGTTTTCCCTTGAATTCCCCCAATTAAAAGAACCATTATAAACAGCAGGAAAATGTAAATCCGCTTTATAATCGAACTCTTTTGTTTTATAACCACTTCCTGGTCTAAGTAGCTTCCCATTCAATTGTAATTCAGGTGATTTTAAAGACGTGTCTTCATTCCCATTATAAAATGGAATATCCCCATTATTTGCACTTGCTACTGATGGCCATACCAACATCACTGAAACACACGTTAATAGTATATTTTTTCGCAGTCTCATAACCTCACTCCTTTTAACATAAAAAAAGGACACACCCGTACCTTGGTAGGTACGTAAGGTGTGTCCTTTACGTAAATAAATTGTATATTAGTTAATTATTATATTACATCTTTAAATGTATCAAATGTAGCTTTAAAATGCAATAATATTATACACGCACTTGAATGTACATCATATGATCAGCTGTAGAGTGCCCTACACGAACTTTATAATTTCCTTTTTCATAGTTATTAATTTCTTGAGCATCTACAGTTTCCTGAATTTCTTTATCTAGAACTAAATCTGAATTTAACATAGTAGTCCACTTTTTAGCTAACTCAATAGTTGCTTCGTTATTATCTAGGAAAATAATTTTAAAATCATTTTCACTTACCGCATCAATATAAACTTGTGCACCAATTGTACCTGCTGGTAAGTACATATTTTTATCAACCAGTCTAATTGTTCCATTTATATCTGCATACTTAAGGTTAGTACCATATTTACTATTCACACTCTTAATAAGATTTTGCGCTTCTGTAGAAATGGATTTTTGAGCAATCGGGTTTTTCATAGCGTTTGGATTATACGTAACTTCCTCTGTAACTAAACCTTTATCTATACTTGATGGTGGCTTCACTTCTGGTTTTTCTTCTGGTTTTGTTTCAGGTTTTGGATCTGGCTTCACTTCTGGTTTATTCTCTTTTTCTACTGCATTAATAGAGTTATATAAGAACTGGCTATATTGTTCACGAGTTACATGTGCATATGGTGAATACATTTTACCTCCTGTACCAATAGTAACGCCATTTTCTTCTAATGCACTAATTGCTTTTAATGCCCATGAGTTTTTATCAACATCAGTAAAGGAAGTTGTCTTAGTAGCTTTGAACTTGAAAGCATTTGTAAGTACTTGCGCCATTTGTTCACGAGTTAAGACATCATCTGGACCGAATTTCCCTTCACCATAACCATTTACTAGACCTGCTTTAGCAAGTGCTCTAATTTCTTTTTCAAACATGTGTCCTCTAATATCTGTAAATGGATTTTTGAAGCTAGCATCTGCATCTGCTGGTTTAACGTACATATAAATCATACGAGCAACTTGCCCACGAGTTACATTGTCACCAAAACCAAAGATATTATTTCCGTATCCTTGTACTACTTTACGATTTGTTAAATCATAAATTGCTTTTGTAGACCAGTGATTTGCTGGAACATCACTGAATTTTAATGAGTCTGTGTTATCAGCCTTAGCAGTAAATGCTCCTGCTCCTAGTAATGATGTACCCATAATTGTTAATGCTGTTGCTGTTTTTAAAAATTTGTTAGCCATTGTTTGTTCCTCCAAGTATATTAGTTTTTTAATAGATTCCTTTATTGTATCGAATTTAAATATAAAATCCAGATACTTTAACATATAAATTTATAAATTAGCGTTTTTTTATAACCGCTGTTCTATATGGAAAATATTACCATATAAAAATAGGCTTGTAAAGTATTTTTATATATTTATTTATAAATATTTATTTCTAGTAAAAAAACTACACTTTTCAGTATAGTTTTTAACTCTTTATATATATTGATATTCTCAACGGAAATAGATTTGTCCCATTCCATCTTTGTTAGCCCATATTGGTGCTTTCACACTATCAATCCCTATCATTTTAAAAATAAAGAAGTGATGTTCAGCTTTTATCTTAAAATTTAACGGCTGATTATGATCCACGCGCCCTTTAGTATATTCATATTTCCATCCATCCATATTCTGCTCTTTCATTTTCTTCTCTATATCAGGAATTAGATTTACGTTTTTTCCTTCATATGTGTACTGAAAACCACCTGTTTGTTCTGCTAACTCTACTGTACTAGAAGCAAAATCATGTGCTTTTACTAACTGCATTCCATACAGTACACCTTCTGGTATAAGAGTTATCAATAATAAAGAAAGCGTTAGAAAAAGCGCTGTTGTTACTGTATTTTGCATTTCTTACACACCTACTTTTTCTTATTTATTTCACGTTTCCTCCAGCTTTCTTGTTGTCAGAATCTGCTTCATAAATAAATATGTGTCTTGCGTTACTCTTAATGTTACCTTTCTTTTCATCAAATTGTTTCGTATAACTAGCAGCTTCCGCTTCTCCTTCAACCGCAATCATTGCAGGTTGCTCTTGTACAGCATGTACAGAAAACTCTCGTTTTGATGCAGGATCCTTAAATGTTGCATTTTGTTTATAAGACTTTTCAAATTCTTTCTTTGCGATACCTGGTTCAATAGCAATTTCTTCTTGCGCTCGTAAAACACCTACTTTTACGGCTTTATCCATTGCTGTACTTCCAGCGCGTTCTGATGCAGACTTATTATCTGTGTGTGTTGTATCTCCAATAATCATATCTGTCATTAAGAATAAACAGCCAACAAATAATAATATTGAGGCGGCCCCTATAATAAATTTTTGCATCTTTCTTCACCCCTCCTTAATTTTCAGACTTCCGAAATCGAAATCCACTTAAAATGGAACTTTTCTTTTGATTCAACAATTGGTTTGGCAGTAATAACTCTGCTATTTCCTTCATTATTCCTTCAAGCTCTTTATAATAGTTCCGACTAGATAGTAACGTACTACTTTTTAATTGAGATTCAAATACATCCTCTATCTCATATGGTGCTAAAGCAGTTAATACCTTATCGCCAAAACATTCTTCTACTACTTCATGCTTTAAAAGTGCAGTAGAAAACTTATTCCCAATAATTCTCGTTTTCTCTAAAACTAAGTAAGAAACAAGTTTTCTCTCCTTTTGTGTAAGAGGATGCGCTATCTTTAACAATTGATGCAGATCTGGTTCTGCTACAAAGAAAATAAAATCTGCCATTTCACATATTTCATGGTATAAATCTTTATCCCAATCGTACCCCGCATCAATAATAGATATAGGCGCTTCTTGGTTAGCCAATAATACCTTAATAAAATGGTCAAAGTCCTGCTCTGTTTCGTTTTTCAGCTCTTGGTCCACTATAGGATTCTTTACGATATAATTTATTCTTCCTTGCTTCCATTTTGGAATTGATAATATATCAGATTCCTTCTGTAGCATCTCCTTATATCGCTGTAACATAAATTCACTACGATAGTTTTCTGGTGCTTCTGTATATCCCTTTAATAAAGGATACGTATATCCATCATCATATAGATTCTCTATATAGTTCACATCAATCTGTAGTTCATTTAAGTAAGCAGCTAAAAGATGTGAAACAAAAGTTGCACCACTTCTTTTGTTCATGCTGGCCACAACAATTGTTCTTCTCGGAATAGCAATACCTATTTGTTTTTCATATACCGGCTCAAAAGCCAATTTATATTGTTTTTTTATAATAGGTGCTTTTTGTGACTCACCTGGAACAGACTTACGCTTTTGATTGTTTTTAAATAGTTTCTTGGAGTTAGAGGAAGCTTCATTGTTGCCACCTTCCTCTAATTCACTTGATACTTCCTCTTCTTCCTCATCAACAGGAACTTCGGGTAACTTTGTTTGTTGTGGTGCCTGACTTGCGCCTACAATTTCTGCTACATTTTTAATATCCGACTCCTGTAGCAGCTGCGGGATAACTTTATTATCAATATCAATTCTACGAGAGTTAAAAATGTCATAGATACCTAGATAAATCAGTTTCGCCAAAAACTCATCATCATTTTCACGCTCTGTAAATACCACAATACGAATATCTCGATTAAAGCGAATATCTCTTAGTTTCTGTAAGATAATCAATTCACGTTTCTCTTCATGTCCCGCATCAATATTTAATCGTTTGTCATTAATACATAGAATATCGGGCTGTTCTGTATCTAGAATTTCATCTAGATACTTGATATGCATCACATCACTATCAGCTACTTCAAATCCCGCACCAATAAAATCCTCACGTAAATATGCCGTATATACAGTATCACTAATAGCTAAAACGATTTTTTTCACCATAGTTAACCTCCTACAAAATCTAACGTTGGATTAAAATCATGTTTTCAATTGGAATTTGTGCCTCAAGATGAACCTTCCCAATAATCTCATTCAAAATATACTCAATTTCAACTTGTTCCATTGTACGTGGAGCTCCAAAATCAGAATTTAGCTTTACTCGTATTTCTAATCGATCTTGTATCTCATGTAAAGGTGTACCAAGATAAAGAATGCTGTAGTATAAAACACCATCTTCAATATTTTTTTGAATCATATCTTTTGTTTGATGAATAAACGTAACCTCAGCAAGCTCAATAAAAGGATCATTAATTGTTACTTTGCTATTCCAATTTAAATTCCAAATCTCGCAATGTTCTTCCGCATGTACAACAACTCCATTAACAGAAGGCGTAATCGCGAAAAGACGATCTACAGGAACTTTGGTTAACGAGGTACTATTACCTTTCTTTAATTCAATTCCTTTTTCCATTCGCTCATGTTCAAAAGCATATTCAGCACCAGTGAATGCAACTTCGCAAAATACTTGTTCTAACAATGGACGAATCCCTTCATATGTTCGTATAGCAAATACACTAAATTCCTGTGTTTCATCTGTACGAATGATTTCGTACAATTCATATTCAGATGCATTTGCTAAGGCAAAAGGAATATCTTTTATAAAATTCGGATCAGTATATAGATTCTCAGGAATTTGCGTTTCAGGATGATTTATAAACTCAAGGCATAATTGATATCCTTTTAAAAATGCATTTTTAACAGCTGCAGGGAATAGAGTTTCAAAACGTTTCACATTATTTTTAAACGTTTTTTCTTCAATTTCGTTATTAAATTCTCTTTCCTGTAAGATATTTGCCTTATTCCCTAGTAATAAAAAGTAGTGATTAATAATGCGACTAATATCCTCTTCAAATGCTGCATTCTCCTCACAATACTTTGTAAATCGTTCTTTACTCATGTTCACAATTTCGTTCATAGCTTCAAATTCTCCCTTTTTATTGTTATTTATACAAAAAAAAGACACACCGATGGCAGGTTATGTGCCTTCGGTGTGTCCGTTTAGCTAGAAATTAAATCTATTAATTTGTATATTTCTCTTAGTTAATTGTAGTTCACGTATAAGAATACCTCTATGAATTTTAAAAGTCAATAGATTAATTACCTCCTTGTAAACTTATATTTATTCCTTCTTTCTATTTTTCTATGTATTTAATTTAAAAAAATACAAGTAATTAAATATAAATAATCCAAGTATTTTATATAAAAACAACAAGAAATATATATAACTAAACTCAATCATTAATTATAAAGAGATTCAGCAAACACCTCTAAAGCCTTGTATTACATACGTTCCTGGATATTAAGCTAAATTCACTATCGTAATATCCCCATTACATACAAGCTCTACATCATAGAAATCACAAATTAAGAAGTTAAATACCATATTACTAAGAATTCACAAGGTTAGAATCATATTACTAAGATAACCACAAGTATTGAATCGAATTATGAACATACCGAGTCGTAACCAAACATAACGTAAATCAATTATATGCTTCCGTAAAAATGCTAATAGATATATTTTCCTAAATAAAAAAGCATGTCTTCAAATTAAAGAACATGCCAAATAACCCTTGCTTTTAAGTAACTTTTTAACAAGGGTTTCCATATATATTTTTTTAAAATCACATAAATTCCGGATAAACACCATTCTTCTTATGATAATTTATCATTGCATCGTGTTTTTTCCCTGTAGACAAGTTTTTTTCCTTAAAACCTATCCAGGACTCTCTAAACTTTACACGCATAAATGCTGGAATAGAGAATATTTCTTGCTCTTTCAAACAACTTTCCACTTGATCTAATGCATAAGTCATTGCGTAAATTAATAATTCACTTTGTTTTTGTTTCGTCGGTAAATAGATTGCGATATCAACAATTTCTTGTCTAAATGCAGTCATTATATTTTCTTTATCTTTTTTACGTAACGCCTGTCCCATATGTTTCAAACGAGACACCGCTTCTTTTCTGCACTTCGCTACTGGTCTATGTAATTCTTTTTTATCATTCTCAATTACGCAGTTTGAAGAAAATACAACGTTGAACTTCTCAATGATGATTTGTTTTACCTGTTTCCTTGCACTAGTAATTCTTGTTTCATTAGATTTCTTCTCTTTAGAATCGATTGCAGTAAATTGCACGATGGGGTTAATAATTTCTATGTAGTGTCTTACTTTCTTTGCATTACGATTTAATCTCCTTTTTAAGGAAGACATCTTTCTTGTAATCTGAAACTCCTCAATTTTATGTTTATAATGTTCCATACCTACTTTTCTTGAAAAAGTATTGATTAAATCTAAAAGGAATATAATCCCTCTATTATCACGAGCCTTTACTAGACTACTCATTATCGTTGTTTGAATTAGGTGAAATGGAATACGGAAATACGATAGCGATATGCCTGTCATCTTTGCAGTTTCTGCAGTAGTGTGGTTATACAACGCATAATCTACAATTTCATATACAGTACGATTTCCAACAGGTGTTTCTTTTACGAGTCTACGCTCCAAACAAACTTGAAACCCTGTATAAATTGTTGTGTAGGGAATCCCACTTTTCTTAGCAAGATCCATTATTTGAAATTCACGTGGTAGCATTCCTATATCATTGCATTCAAAGTGAAGCAAGATGTAAGTAGCTAAAGCTGAAGATGGTAACTCTTTTCTTTCATTTTCTAGTTTTACGATGTTTAATAGTCCATCAAAAAATTTAACCCCATGAACTTTAAAGTTCTGTTGGGAAAAAGCCATTTGCGTATGCATAATGTTGCTAACTCCTTTCGAAAGAGCAGAAAAAGGCACTGTCATACCACGGATACAAAAATACTACTCTCTTAAAAGAGTAATACTTGTATAACAACGGTAAACAATGCCTAAAATTACGCAAGAAATCCCCTTTTTAAGTTGCACAAATACATAAGATACAGTAAAATTATCTTATAATTTCATGCAAAATAAAAAGGTTTATTGGCTTTGTTTACCGCGGTCGATTGAAAATTTCTTTTGGGATTTTTGTGCGGTGTACCACAATGAAGTAGTTGGCGCTATTTCATTGGGCTGATGAACCTTTTTTTGCTTTTTTATATTTTATTTTTTATTATATAAATATTTTATTATTAATAAATTTGTATCTAAAAAAATACAAAAATATAAAGTAACTACATCATATATAGTTTTTCCCATGGTTGCAAGGTGATTTTTTCAAAAGTATGACCTTTGCTAAATGACTATGTATAAATAACCACCACTCAAACACCTCGTTGAGCGCCGCTCAATCAAAAGTCAATTCACAATAAGTAAGAACAACTTAAACAGCCTCTGATCAACCGCCTGATTGTCGCTCAATTAACAAAATATCATCGATAAAGCGCATTAATGGCACATTTTTCATTATTCACACCTTAAATCACCCAACTAATCACCAGTCACTTGTGTGTAAATACTGTTATTTTCGTATGTAGGTTGAGTGGTGATTGAACGGTTGATTTCATTGCATTAAACCTAATTGTAATCAGTCAATTAATCACCGGTCAATCATATTACTATTTTAGAATGAATGATTAGCGAATGGTTGAGTGATCGAGTGAAGGTGTAAGTTTTGAATAAGAATAAACTGTTTTTTTTATGATTAATATAAAAATAGTTTCATACTACTAATTAAGTAGTATGAAACTATTGAAAGAGATGTTTTGGTCAAGAGGTTTTTGCTTACTAACTACTGGTGGTTCATCAATAGACGTAGTAAAAAAATATATTGAAAATCAAAGTGAAAAGTGAGGTGAAATGATATGACAAAGCATAATAAAGCATATAAATTCCGTTTGTATCCAACAGGAGACCAAGCACATCTTATGCGTAAAACCTTCGGTTGTGTACGTTTCGTGTATAACAGAATGTTAGCCGAACGGAAAGAAGCGTATGAAAAACACAAAGATGATAAGGAACAACTAAAGAAACAAAAGCTTCCCACTCCTGCGAAATACAAAGCAGAATTTGAGTGGTTAAAAGAAGTTGATTCATTAGCACTGGCAAATGCTCAACTAAACTTGCAAACTGCCTATAAGAATTTCTTTCGTGGTCAAAATGACTTCCCAACATTCAAAAGCAAAAAAGACAGAAAGTCTTATACAACGAATGTAGTGAACGGGAATATTATGTTGCTTAACGGTCATATTAAATTGCCAAAACTGAAAATGGTACGTATCAAGCAGCATAGAGAAATACCACAAGACCATGTAATCAAGTCATGTACGATTTCTATGACACCTACTGGTAAATACTATGTGTCTATCTTGACTGAATACGAAAAAGAGATTGTACAAAATGAAGTAGAAACAGTTGTTGGATTAGACTTTGCGATGGATCGATTATACGTTAGTTCTGAGGATGAGAGAGCCAATTATCCTAAGTTCTATCGTGAAATGTTAGACCGATTAGCAAAGGCACAACGAGTATTATCAAGAAGAACAAAAGGTTCTATTCGTTGGAATAAACAACGTATCCGTGTAGCTAAGTTACATGAAAAAGTAGCGAACCAACGTAAGAACTTCCTTCATCATAAGTCTAAAGAGTTAGCTACTCATTTTGATGTTGTAGCTATTGAAGATCTAAATATGAAAGGCATGTCGCAAGCACTTCATTTTGGAAAAAGCGTCGCTGATAATGCTTGGGGTATGTTCACTTCTTTTTTAGCTTATAAACTACACGAACAAGGCAAACAACTTATGAAAATAGACAAATGGTTTCCTTCCACAAAAACATGTAGCAGTTGTGGAAATGTGAAAAACATGTCATTGTCTGAGCGAGTATATTCTTGTATATGTGGTGTAAATCTTGATAGAGATTATAACGCAGCTATCAATATCAAAAATGAAGCAATACGCCTATTAGCGTTGGCATAGATAGCAATAAAATAACCCTTGGAACGAGGGGGTTAGCTCGGTTGTCTTAGGACAAATTCGTTAGCTATCAAAAGTAACGACTAACCGAGAAGCCACCACTTCAAACAGTCCATTAGGACGTTAAGTGGCGGGTAGTTCACAGATTGGAAGAAATAGAATTAGAAAACTCTTTGTATAGCAAAATAAACCTAAGTTCTATGATTATTATAAGTTTAAAACAATAGCTGTGAATGAATCATATTGATAATCAATGAACTAAGCTTTTGAAATGATATTAAGAATAAGCAAAATAAAAAGGCTATCAAATGATAGCCTTTTTATTTTTTTCCAAAAAGCTTAGAGAAAAAGCCGCCTTTTTGTTCAGTATTCTCTTGTCGCTGAGCATTAGCACTTTTTTGTTCTTGAATTAATCGTATAGTACTCATTAACTTTTCGTCACGTTCCTCTAATCGCTTATTGATTCTATCGAAATTATCCTGACTTTGTTTAGCCACCGCAGCGAAGAATTCCATATTTTGTTTTGTTAATTCTTCAGTCACTTTAGCTGTAACTTCCTCAGTAATTTT
>NZ_BOQD01000145.1 GCF_018332515.1 Bacillus hominis
ATAGAATTAGTATAAAAATGTCACAATTTAGACACAATTATAATGCGCGTGTTGTAGGGACTATAAGTTTACTCTTGAGGAGGTAATGAAACGTATGAAAACGATTCTAGCTGTTGCGGGTCTCATTTGGGTAATGTCTCACGGTTTTCCGATTTTTGAAGGAGAGCAAATTCGTACTGCATTAAATAAAAAGTTTAATGATTATCATGTGATAGATCGAAAAGATAATGTCGTTACAGTACGTGTGAAAGATTGTTTCCATACAGTTACGGTTGCGGATGGAAACGTTACAAATGAAACAAAGATGTGTGATAAAAGGTAAAAGAAAGAAGCTGACTCTAGCATATCGCTCTAAGTCAGCTTTTTTTTCGTTTTCCAATAAGGAGTTTTTCAAATGCCTCGACAAATACATACATAAGAGTTGCGAGGACGCAAGTGAGCAATACACTGAGTAAGACGAGTGTGAAGTTAAAGACTTGGAATCCGTAGCTAATTAAATAGCCAAGTCCTTGTTTAGAAACGAGGAGTTCCCCAAAAATAACACCGACCCATGATAAGCCAACATTCACTTTTAACGTTGAAATAATTGCAGGGAAAGATGCAGGGAGAATAACGTGCTTATAGCATTGCCATTTATTTGCGCCAAATGTGTCCATGACCTTAATATAGTTGGAATCGACTTCTTGAAATGCGCTGTAAATAACGAGAATGGTAATGATGATGGAGATGATTACCCCCATTGCGATAGAGGATGAAATATTTGGACCGAAAATAACAATGATGATTGGACCGAGTGCAACTTTTGGCATTGCATTTAGGACGACGAGATAAGGATCAAGTACTCGGGCTAAAAGTGGCATCCACCAAAGGAGAGTAGCAATAATAGCTCCGAGTACAGTTCCGAGAATGAAGCCTACTCCTGTTTCAAGTAATGTCGTCCATATGTGAATCCAAAGTGAACCGTCAATCCATTTCGTTAAAAAGAGATCCCAAATACTTGAAGGAGAGCTAAAGAGTAAAGGATCAATCCACTCTTTTTTACTAGCTATTTCCCATAGTGCAAAGAAAAGAACAAGAAGTACAAGTTGTAAAGAGCGAGCTAACCATGCATGTTGTCTTTCTTTTTTTCGAAACTGTTCATGTAGTTGTTTTATATTATCCAAGTCGTTCCAACTCCTTCCATATTTCTTGGAAGAGGAATGGAAAATCATGGTGGTGGCGTGCTTCTAATGGCGATAAGGAACGGATACTTTCTGGGACGATGAACGTTTTTGCAATTTTTCCAGGGTTCGCCTGCAGCAAATAAATACGATCACTCATCGCAATTGCTTCTTCAATATCATGTGTCACAAGTAGGGATGTTTTCTTATATTTACGTAGTAATGTGAAGACGAGATCTTCTAGTTTTAATTTTGTTTGATAATCAAGAGCGGAAAATGGTTCATCTAGCAATAAAATTTTTGGATCGGTCGCTAATGTTCGAACGAGGGCAGCACGTTGGCGCATACCGCCGGATAATTCACGAGGATATTGCTGTTCTATATCATATAGGCCGACTTGTTTTAAAAGCTTTAATGTATGTTCTTTCGTATTTTTATCAAAAATCTTCCGAATATGAAGCCCAAGCATAATATTTTCTTCAATTGTTTTCCATGGAAACAAGTAATCTTGCTGGAGCATATAGCCCATAGATGGGGTCTTAGTTGTAATCGGTTCACCATCTAAAAATACGATACCTTCAATTGGATTAAGTAGCCCTGCGATGATGGAGAGGAGCGTTGTTTTTCCGCAACCACTTGGACCAAGGATTGAAATGAATTCTCCTTCTTCTACTTGCAAACTCATATCTTCCAGAATCAGTTTGGCATCTTCTTTTGCAAAAAAGCAGTGAGAAACGTTACGTATTTGTAAAAAACTCATATATTTCGCCTCTATTTCTTAATGACGCTTTCAGCAATTTTCGTATTGACGAGCGCTTCATGTGGGACTTCTTTTTGTAATTCACCAGCGTCTTTCATAATTGTTTGGAGCTGTTTCCATTCTGCAGCATCTAATAATGGATTTGTCGCATAAGAATGTTGTTTTTTGTAGCGCTCAATTACTTTCACAGAAATGTCTTTTGAAGTGTCTTTAAATAGTGGTGAAACGGCATCGGTAATCTCTTCTGGACTATGTGTATCAACCCATTGCTGTGCTTTATATAGTGCGCGCGTGAATTTTTCTGCAGCAGCCTTATCTTTCTTTAAGAAACTTTCTTTTGCCATAAACGTTGTATACGGAACAGTGCCAGATTCAGTTCCGAAAGACGCGACGATATAACCTTTTCCTTCTTTTTCAAGTATACTCGCAGTCGGTTCGAAGAGCTGTACAAATTCTCCTGTACCAGATGCAAAGGCATTTGCAATATTAGCAAATTCGATATTTTGAATTAAGTTCGTATCTTTGTGAGGATCAATGCCATTTTTCTTTAAAACGTATTCACCAACCATTTGTGGCATGCCGCCTTTACGCTGTCCTAAAAACGTAACGCCTTTTACGTCGTTCCAATTAAAAGAGTCTAATTTTTTACGGGAAACTAAAAATGTGCCATCTGTTTGTGTAAGCTGCGCAAAATTAATGACAGGATCTTTTGCTCCTTGTTGATGAACATAAATAGACGTTTCTGAACCAACGAGCGCAATATCAATTCCGCCAGATAAAAGGGCGGTCATCGTTTTATCTCCGCCAGCTGTTGTTTGTAAGTCAATATTTAAACCTTCATCTTTAAAAAATCCTTTTTCAATTCCAACATATAATGGTGCGTAGAAAAGAGAGTGGGTAACTTCGCCAACGCGAATTTTTTGAGCTTGTTCTTTCGTACTTTCCTTTGTACTACTACAAGCAGCGAATGTGAAAACAGCTAGTAACATGATGCAAAAAACGGTTATTAATTTTTTCACTATATGACACCTCCTAGAAGTCAATCTACAAGCATAATATGTAGGTAAGTGCCCATATGTGAGTATAGATAGCAGGAATTTTTTAGGGAATAAAGAAGTACAAATATAAGGGGTGATAAAATGGATTACGAATACGATGATAGCGTACATTTACATCTTGATTATTTCGGAACTGAATGTGATATGGAATCGATTGCTTATAAGAGGAAGCATGAAGACGTATGGGATGTGTATTTTAATTTTGGGGTATACGGTATTCAGAAAAGTGAGGTAGAGACAGGTAGGTTTATGGACGAATATGCCGGTTATTACGTTTTTTCTGTACATGCTCGTGATTTGAGTTGGGAATTTGGAAGTGCACAGTTTGAGGAATGGGTCTTGAAGAACCATATAGTAGAAAGAACGCTTCAAAAATAGGGAGGAATTTCGTGGTTGAATTTCTCATCTTATTGTTTATTTGCGTAACTGGAATTTACATCATGCAAGTGCTCACTTACCGATTTGCAAAGAAAAATATTCATAAAGTGAAACTTTAATCAGTGGGGGTTTTGTCCATCCCCACTGATTATTAGCCTTCACCAATCGGGCTTTTACGGGCAGTTGATCTCTCACCTAACTGCCTCGAATTTGCTAGATTTTGAGGTGGGAGTCTTACTGCCCGTTAATGCGGGATAAATACAAAAGATTGAAATTGGTTCATATGTGGCTAGATATGACTATGAAAAAGGGGCCGAGATTAGATTTTTTTGATTTTATCTTTATAGTAATTGTGTGTATTATATGGAAAATATGGATGCTTCCTCTTATATAGTAAACATGCTAATCATTTCATCATTTTTCCCGTTCATAATAAATAACGAAAAGAACCTGTGAGGGTTTATCAAGACCTAAATTGTAAAAAGTCATAAAAAATAAAGTGCGATACATATTAGACATGACCAATATGTATCGCACTTTTACTTCATGTTCAACAATCGCCCCGATTGTTGAACAAGTAAGGGTCCAGCATTTCGGAAAAAAACGCGCTAAGCAAAAAATACAATAAGCCGCCCATATGGACAGCTCATTTACATAATTATCGTTATCAGAAGTAAAATTTAACTCGAAAATATCTAATTTTATCAGTTGTTGAATGTCTGAAAAAAATCAAACCAATGATATTGTTGAGATCTTTTGGTAACTTCTTGCTGTGATGACTATCATAGTGAATTTTTCTCCAGCAACCACTATTAGTGGCTAATTACCATAAGGACTTATTTTTGAAATTTGCTATTTTTTAGAAAGTATGTTAATTTAAGAAAGACCTATTTTTGTTCGGTTTGAGATTAAGAATAAATTTTGTTTTTCGTCTAAGGTATTTGAGCAAGGGTAGTAACATATGTGTGGATATCCATACTAGGAGGCAACAATTATGGAACAAGGTAAAGTAAAATGGTTTAATGCAGACAAAGGTTTTGGATTCATCGAGCGTGAAGATGGAGAAGACGTATTCGTACATTTCTCAGCTATCCAAATCGACGGTTTCAAATCTTTAGACGAAGGACAAAGTGTAACGTTTGAAGTAGAAAAAGGACAACGTGGCCTACAAGCTACTAATGTTCAAAAAGCTTAATATTAGCTGATGAAAGACCCTCTTGTAGGGTCTTTTTTTGATTTTGTTACAATATTCCAAATGCAACTTTTTTAAGGGGATTTGGGGTGCTTAACTTTTAATGAAAAAGAGATTTCCTTTCTTAGGAAATCTCTTTTTTCTATTCGGTATGTACAAGAGGTAACAGATGACATTATACGGAGGGTGTACATGAGAAGACGTTGTGTACATAATATGTTATGTTTATATAAGTAATATTTTATTACGGTGCGGGGTGAAATTAATAAACAGAAAAGAGGGAATGAATTGAGGTGCAATTTTTCATTTCATCAGCCAAGAAGAAGTATATTAATTTCAGCGATGTTAAGTGGCCTAGTAACCCTATATGTAGTACCCACACTTTTCTTGATTTTAAAATATTTTAGTTTAGATACGATAAAAGATATGTTAAATCAAAAAATTGTCTTAAGTATAATGACAATTTTGATGTGGATTGTACTATTGTATGTTGCGTATTTGAATAAAGATATAGTTAATAAATTTAAACCGATTATTAGGATTTATATTAGAATGTTTTTAGTAGCGCATGTGGTTACTTTGCTTTTTATTTTCACGCAAAATAATATGAATCTCGTAAATACACTGAATTGGATTTACAATTATAACGCACAGTTTATATTTAGTTTAATTGTAATTTATGCGATATATGTTTTGGTGTATAACGTGCTTGGGAAAGTTTTTTTGAGTACTATTTTGACAAGCATTTTGCTAATCATTTTGGCTATTGTAAATCACTTTAAAATTGTTTTTAGGGGAGACCCACTATATCCTTCTGATTTTACACAGATTGGACATATGCAATCTGTTATACCAATGGTGATGGATTATTTTAGTTGGGGTTATATTCTTCTCGTTATTGTAAGTGTTGTTGTCTGTATTTTGGCTGGTATGTATGTGAGGAAGTATATTCAAAATGTAAAAGTTCATGCAGGCATACGAGTTCTATTTATAATAGGATCCGTTTTTATTTTATATGTGTATGGTAATTTTACGAATACGTTTATGAATAAATGGTTTCAAAAGTCAGGTATAGAGTTCGTTTTGTGGAATCAAAATGAAAATTATGCTTCGAATGGTTTTGTGCTAGGCTTTATAAGTAATTTAGATACGACAGTCATTGAAAAGCCGAAAGATTATTCAAAAGAAAGTATGCTTCAAATAGCGAACGATATAAAGAAACAATATAGTAGCAATATAGGGGCGCAGAAGCAAAAAGAGAAACCGAATATTATTTTTGTAATGAGTGAATCGTTTTGGGATCCAACGAAATTAACGAATCTTTCCTTTAGTGAAGATCCTTTACCGAATTTGCATCATTATATAGAAAGTTTTCCAGGTGGACAAACTATTTCTCCTGCATTTGGAGGAAATACTGCGAACGTGGAATTTGAGGTATTAACGAGTTATTCAATGAGTTTGTTAAAACCAGGCTCTATACCGTATCAGCAAGTTGTTACAAATAAGAAAGAAATTCCATCAATTCCTCGAGCTTTGAAAAAAGAAGGGTATTATACAAGTGCAATTCATTCGTTCGGTCGCTCATTTTTTAAACGGGATGATGTATATAAAGTGTTAGGGTTTGATAAGTTTAATGCACAAGATACGATGGAAAATGTAGAAGTTGATGGAGATTATATTAGCGATTTATCTATGAGTAAAGAGATAATAGCTGAATTAGAAAAGCAAAAGAAACCTACTTTTATTCATGCGGTTACAATGCAAAATCATTTTCCATTTACAGAAGGAAGATTTGGCGAAAATCAAATAGAGATTAGTGGTTTAGAAAATGAAGAATCGAAGGCTGAATTAGAGACTTATACAGAAGGTTTAAGACGTTCAGATGAAGCTCTTCAATATTTAATAGAGGAGCTAGATAATTTAGATAGACCTACATTATTAGTATTCTTTGGGGACCATCTCCCATCACTAGGAACAAATAAATCTCTTTATAAAGAGACTGGTTATATAACGAATGAAAAAACGTCAAGTGAACGATTAGCGATGGCGCAAACGCCGTTATTAATGTATGCAAATTTTGATATTCCAAATGACAATTTAGGCTTAGTAAGTCCAATTTATTTTTCAAATCTTGTCCTTGATTATGCTGGATTAAATAAGGCACCATTCTATCAATTTTTATCGAAGTTATATGAAGAAATTCCCGTACTTCGTGACGAATTGAGGATAGGAAAAGACGGAGAAGCAATAAAAGGTTTAACAGCGAAACAAAAAGAGCTGTTAAAGCAATATGAGTTTATTCAATATGACTTACTCGTCGGAAAGCAATATAGTAAGGATATATTATTTAAATAAGCGAAAAAAAAGAACTTGTATACGATACAAGTTCTTTTTTCATAGTATTTAACGGGGTAACTAGACAAGCTAGGTTTAGGGAGTATTACTTGTACATTTAGTATAAATTAAAATAGAATCGGTTTAATAATTGATTTGTGAGAAGTGTGTGAATTTTTCATTTAGTATATAATTGGATAATTTGTTTAATGCGTAAAAACACTCTTTAAGGTTTCTAAGAGAGTTTTTTATTTAGATATATATTAAAATTTCAGAAAAATCAGATATAATAAAGTTGTGTGGTAATTTTAAAAAAAGAGGTGGGACATTGAAGCATTTTTGGGGTGGGAAAATAATAGAATTTCTTATTAGTATCGCAGTTATTCTTACTGTAAGTTATTTACCATTCTCTTTGTTTTTAGGGAATAGTCTTGATTTTATTACATATTTAGAGAGATTAGCTTCGCCAAAGGATATTGCACATATTGATACGAACACTATGCAGTCAATTCCTTTTTTTGAACGGATTATTGAACCTTATACGTATTCTATGACTATTCTTTTAATCGCTACTTGTTTAACAATTATTCTTTCAATTGGCCTTTCATTCGTATACTTATTAGTTTCTTCTAAAATTAAGAAGGGGATTGAGAGGTGTTTAATTTTAATAGAATCAGTTCCAGATTTATTATTAATTTTTAGTTTACAGTTATTTGTTGTATGGATTTATAAACAGACAGGATATCGCTTCGTTACTATTTATGCGTTTAATGATGAACGTGCATATGTCTTACCTATTCTTTGTATGACTATCGTTCCAACCCTTCATTTTTTCCGTATTATCGTTTTATTTTTAATGGAAGAAAAGAATAAGCCGTATGTGGAATTCGCCCGTGCGAAAGGATTGAGCAATAAATATATACTGTATGCTCATTTATTACGTAATATTATGTACCACCTGTTAAATCACTTGCAGCCGCTTTTTTTATTCATGATTTCAAGCCTTTTAATGGTAGAGGGAGCTTTTAATATTACGGGGTATATGTCTTTCTTAATAAGGGCAGGCTCTTTAAATCCTTTAACGATGGCATGGTGGATTCTTTTATTATTTGTTCCATTCTACATTCTATTTACTATTATACATTACCGAGTGAACCGTATTACAGGAGGGGCTTCTCATGATATATAGAAACTTTCGCTCCAAACGTTTTTTGTGTGGGGTCCTGTACTTTGTAGGGATTGTTGTAATTAGTTATCTTATTACGTGGTTTGGTAAGGATTTATATATGAGTAAGACAATCTGGCTGAAAGATGCGAATGGGGATGTTATTGCTGCAGCTCCGTTTAGTCCGCTTACAATACCACCACTCGGTACAGATCGTAACGGTTTTAATTTGTTTTTTCAATTATTAGTAGGTGCAAAGTTTACAATATTATTTGTATTTGGCGTATGTAGCGTACAAGTGTTTCTCGGTACTATATTAGGTGTAGCATTAGCTCATACACCATCTATCGTACAAAATTTATTTCAAAAAATATGTAAAGTGTATTTCTTTATTCCGACAGTGCTATGGGCGATTTTGTGGATGTTTCCAATCATGTTGCACAGTGAATTAACTGGATTTAATATGGAAATTATTATAAAGCAGTTTACTGTTCTTTGTTTTGCGCTGTTACCAGCTGTTATTCTTTATGTGAATCAAGAAATCAATTTATTTATGAAAAATGAGTTTGTTACAACTTCGAAAATATTAGGAGCTTCAAAGTTTCGGATTATTAGAAAGCATATATGGTTGTATTTAAAAGAAATTCTTGTCGTCCTTTTTTTACAGCAGTTTGTTCAATTATTTACGTTATTAATTCATTTGTCATTTTTCGGAATTTTAATTGGGGGACGAGGCGTAGATTATGATACGGGGAAACCATACTCACTTACGAATGAGTGGGCGGGTTTAATCGGTCTATACAAAAGTGAATTTTTAGCAGCACCATGGATTGTCATTGCGCCACTATTATTCTTTACTGTTTCTATATTCGTTTTACATATGATGATCAAGGGGATAAAGAAAGAGCGCGGTAGCAGTCTATATTCTATGTATAAAAAGACAAAGAAAGAGTCATATGAACAAAGACAGGAAAAGAAGGAAATAGATAAATCATTGTTCATTCCGGTGTCTTCTAACTCGATAGAAAAAGGTAGTTAACAAAAAAAGAATTTGCCGTAAGGGCAAATTCTTTTTTTACTGTAAAGGAACTATGAATTTAAAAAATTTATTAGTTCCTTATTTAATTCATCCGCTTGATCGATTGGAGAGCCATGACCGCTATTTGTAAGAGGATATAGCTCAGAGTTTTTAATGCGTTCTTTTGTTAGCTCAGCACTTTTGTAAGGGATGAGTTGGTCGTGAACACCGTGGAATATTTTTGTTGGGACGTTAATTTTATTTAAGTCCTTCGTCACGTCTTCGTTTGCAGCAGCTTGCAAAATTTTGATGAGAGCATAAGAAGCGGACTGCATACCGAGATAAGAAAACCAGTCTAACGTGGCAGCTCCTAAGTTTCTATTAAAAAATGATAAAGATACATCATTAAGAAATTTAGGCAAATTTGCATACATTTGAGCAATCAGAGCATCTGCTTGCTCTTTCGGTACGCCGTAAGGGGATTGTTGGTTTTTTACGAAAGAGGGGGAGACGGCATCAATTAATGCAAGTTTAGAAATACGGCGACCGTTATATCGTGACATGTATCGAATAGAAAGAGCACCGCCGACTGAGAAACCAACTAACGTAGCATTTTCTATTTGAAGTGCTTCTAGAACAATTGCGATATCGTCAGCTAAACGATCATATGTGTAACCAGTCCATGGTTTATCAGATTGCCCGTTTCCGCGAATGTCCATAGCGACGCAGCGAAACCCGTGCTGTGGTAAAACATTGAATTGATATTGAAACATTTGGTGATTTAAAGGCCAGCCATGTACGAAGAAAACAGTTTTACTACCCGGACCTGGGTTCATATCTTGCACAAAAATGTGTACATCTTTCTCGACGGTAACAAACATGGAGTATCACCCTTATGTGTATTAGTATGCTCTATCCCAAAAGCGTTGTTTTGTCATTGCCTGAATAAATTCATTCGCAAGTAAGGTAGGATTTTGTTCTGTTATAACGCCAGGTTTTCCTTCAATGTTTAAAGATTGAATAATAGTAGTTCCATTTTTGAAAGCGCCAATTGGCTTAAAGTGATTATATGATTCTACGACAAATGAACTTGCTTTATTAAGAAAATTCTCATCAAAATTTCCGCCAATAAGAAGAAGGCCGTCGTAAAGAAGCGGTGAACCTGTTAAGAAAGTGTCATTCACTTCCCAACGACCATTTTGTGTTCCTTGCACCATACCTAGTTTTTCGGAAATAATGACTGGCTGAAGTCCTACTTGCTTTAAATGATTTATAATAGATTGTGCGTTTTGTGCGTCGTATCCGCTTGCGACAATGACACCTATCCTTAATGTGTTAGGGCTGAAGGTCGTATTTGCCATACTGAGTGCTGGAGATGATTTTGTAACGTTAGATTCTTGAACATTTGGGACTGTTACTCCGACTGCTTCAGCTACTAAAGTAGCTAATTCTGTACTAATATGTCCAATCATACCTACGACTTGTTGGCGGACGGATTTACTTTTTACTTTGCCTAATTCAAATGAGAAAGCCTGTATAATGTGGATTTTTTCGACGTGACTCATACTATTCCAAAATAAACGTGCTTGAGAGAAGTGGTCTTTGAAGCTAGCAGCTGTTTCTCTTATTTTTTGTCCAGATACAGTAGAAGGGTATGTAACGAATCCACCCTTTGTACCAGGAACAGTGTAAGGAGAATTATTTGCTAAGGAATTATTATGGTAGGCAATTTTTCCTTTGTCGATTATATATTTAGAAGCGCCATCTCTTTGGTTGTTATGAAACGGGCATATCGGACGGTTAATCGGTAACTCTTGATAGTTTGTACCGACGCGGGCTAATTGCGTATCTGTATAAGAAAAGAGTCTACCTTGTAAGAGAGGATCATTTGTAAAATCGATACCGCGGACGATACTTCCAGGGTGCAGTGCGACTTGTTCTGTTTCCGCAAATACGTTATCAACGTTCCGATTTAACGTCATTTTTCCAATGATTTTAACAGGGAAGTCTTCTTCCGGCCAAATTTTCGTTGCATCTAATATATCGAAATCGTATTTAAATTCATCCTCTTCTTCTAAAATTTGAACGCCAAGTTCGTACTCAGGGTAGTTTCCAGCATTAATATTTTCCCATAAATCACGGCGATGATAATCTGGATCAGCGCCGCCTAGTTTTTGAGCTTCATCCCAAATTAACGAGTGAACGCCAAGCTTTGGCTTCCAGTGGAATTTTACAAATCGTGACTTTCCGTGTTTATTAACTAAGCGGAATGTATGAACGCCGAACCCTTGCATCATTCGAAAACTTCTCGGAATTGTACGATCCGACATAATCCACATCATCATCGCAGCTGATTCTTGATTATTGGCGATAAAGTCCCAAAAAGTATCATGTGCTGTTTGTCCTTGGGGAATTTCATTATGTGGCTCTGGTTTAAGAGCATGAATAAGATCCGGAAATTTAATACCATCTTGAATGAAGAAAATCGGAATGTTATTACCCACTAAATCGAAATTTCCTTCCTCTGTATAAAACTTAACAGCGAATCCTCGTACATCTCGATTCGTTTCATTTGCACCTTTTGATCCCGCAACTTCAGAAAAACGAATAAAAATAGGTGTCTTTTTAGATGGGTCTTGTAAAAAATGAGCCATTGTTAAGTCTTCTAAAGATTCATATAGCTCAAAAACACCATGTGCTCCGTAACCGCGGGCATGAACGACTCTTTCAGGAATTCGTTCACGGTCAAAATGAGCGAGTTTTTCTCGCATAAGGAAATCTTCTAAAAGTGTAGGACCACGATCGCCGGCGGTTAAGGAGTTTTCATCATTTGAAATTTTGACCCCCGTATTCGTCGTCATCTCTTTTCCTTCATTGTTTTTCGTAAAGGATTGTAACTGTTCTATCTTCTTATTTTCACGATCGTTCATATAAAGCACCTCCCATATTATACGTATTATTGTTCATGGTTTTTATGCTTACATATGGCCTGAAGAAGTATATTATCTATGGATTGATTTTCCTCATTTGTTCAATTTATCTTTGTTTGTCTATGAAAATCATTTATTATAATAAATGGTATTCTTTTGAAGGGGTGTTGAAGTGAGAGAGGGTTTTCTATCAGCTAAAGAAGAAAAGACAAACGCTAAGATTTTCTTATGGGTAATGCATATTATTTTAATTATATATGAGGTTGCATACGCAATTATATTAGAAGATACAATGCCTTTAGGAAATTGGCATAAGCTGATATGGAAGCTTGCATATATTATGGCTATATTAGGTATTAGTGTTTACTTATTTGAGAGAGGAAAAGCATATTTAGTTAAATATACATATTTATTTGCATACATAATCGCAGAGATTTTTAACATTGGATGGTATGCTTTTCATAATACAATAGCATTTGATGGTGGGAATTTAATTGAATTTATTTTCATTTTCTTCGTACCGATATTTTTGAGTAAAAGATATTTATTTGTCTTAGCGCCATTTCTTATAGGGAAATATATGATATACCTATTTGTATTTGGAGAGCTTAACTTGTTTATACCTCTTGTTATAAATATGATGTTACTTTTCGTGTCATTTATTATTTTAAATCGATTTTTACAATATCTTTCAGCAGTAAAGAAAAGTATTGCAGAGACAAGTCAGTTACAAAAATTGGCGGTTATCGGAAAAATGGCAGCGACAGTCGGACATGAAATTAAAAACCCACTTGCTTCATTAAAAGGGTTTACGCAATTACAAAAAGAGAAACACGAAAAAGATGCAACATATGGACAAATGATTCTTGAAATAGAAAATATGAATAATATGATTAGTGAGTTGATGGAGGTTGCTACATGTAAACCTTCTGTTTATGAAAAACAAATTGTAAGTGATGTTTTAGTACAAGCAGTAGAAAATATGCGTGGAAAAATGGACGAGTTAAATATAAATTTCACCTTTAATGAAGAGCAAAATAGAAGTGAAATTGAATGTGATAAACGTAAATTAAAAGGAGTATTTTTGTATGTTATAAAAAATGCTCTAGAAGCAATGGAATATGGTGGAACATTACGAATACAAGTTGAGGATAAAAAAAGAGAGTATGTAGTAATAAGTATAGTAGATAGTGGTTTCGGGATAAAAAAAGAGAATATAGGAAGAGTTACAGAGGCTTTTTATACAACGAAGCAAGATAGGATTGGATTAGGCCTTACAGTAGCAGAGCGAATTATTACAGAACATCTTGGAGAATTACACATTTCTAGTGAAGTAAAGAAAGGAACGAGAGTAGAAATACTGATCCCAAAAAAACGTGAGCGCAATGTGGCACAAGATTAAGAGGTGTTGTTAAAGGAGTTATCATATGGAAAAAGGCAATATATTTGAAAAAGAAGAGATCAAGGCGTTAAAAATATTTTTAAGTTTATTCTTTTTTATATTTTTTGCGTATGATTTTGCTGAAAAGGCTATTGTCTTTTTATCAGATGAAAATCAAAAGCTAGTAGATGTTTTTGGTGAAGGATTAGGTCTATGGCTATATAGTTTGATGATTGGATTATTCTTTATCGGACTTTATTTTATGAAACGGAAAAAGCCGTATATTGTGAAGTATGTTATTTTAATTGGCTATAATATATTGGATTTTATTAATAACTTCATTATTTATTACGGAAATGATGCGGAATTTGATGGCGGTAATATAGTAGAAGGGTTCTTTATTTTATTTGCACCGATATTTGTGAATAAGAGGTACTTTTGGTTAGTTGCTGGAACTATTATTGGCAAATATGCACTTATGGGATTCGTTGTTCAATCCTTTATCGTCCTTATCCCAATGGCATTATGTAGCGTATTCGTTATTATATGTTGGATTATATTTTTAAGATTACAATCTTACGTTCGTACACTTGAAATGATGAACAAAGAAATACAAAAGGTAGAAAAATTAGCGATGGTTGGAAAAATGGCAACAGTAATTGGCGATAAGATTAGAAGACCGTTAGCAAAATTGAAAAAGCTTGTGAACAAGCAAGCGAAAAAATATCCAGAAGATAAGATTTATAGTGAAATTATGAGACAGGAAGTAGAGCGAATTCATACAATCGCTACAGAACTAAATGGGTTTGAGAAATCTAAATCGATAGAATCCGAAACTCATAATATTAAAGAAATCATCTCTTATGTTATTAGGGTTATGGGAAAGCCAGCTTTAGAACAAGGGATAAAAATACATGCTATTTATAGTAAAGATATACCTTCAATTACATGTGATGAAAAACGATTGAAACAAGTATTTTTTAATTTAATAAAAAATGCGATTGAAGCAATGTCAGTTGGTGGAACTATTACTGTGAAAGTTATAGTGGAAGATGTAATCATTGTTCAAGTTATAGATGAGGGATGCGGCATTCCAAAAGATAAAATTCCGAAGCTAAATGAAGCTTTTTACACAACGAAAGAAACTGGAACAGGCTTAGGATTAGTAGTTACGGAAAAAATTATTAAAGATCACCACGGTAAATTGAACTTTGAAAGTGAAGTTGGAGTTGGAACGACTGTTGAGATTATGTTGCCGATTTAATGATAGTGTAAGAGATAAATAGAAAACATCACTTAATCAAAAGTGATGTTTTTTTGATTTATCTTGCGTTAAGATCCGATTGGTTCAACCAATAATCAGTAGGGAAGGGATCCCCCTACTGATTAAAGTTTTTTCTATAGAGTACAGTTTAAATAGAGGTAATTAGAAAAATGGAGTATATAGCACTGTCAGTAATCCCAGGGCTAATATAAAGGCATAATGCATCTCCTCTGGAAACTGGATTTCCAGTTGTTGTACTAGTCCAAATAACAGTGGCAGGTCCTGGTAAAGGGGTAGGATCATACACTTGAACTACCTGTGATCCAACGTCTGAAGGAGTAATAGCAAATGTGATTGTTCCAGTGATTTTAGCCGTAGTGGTAAAAGTAATAGTAGATATAACGTGATTAGAGGTAGGGGCGGAAAGGTTTGTTGGGACATTAGTGCAGATTTGAATTGTATAAACTTCTATAGGCAAATTATTTACATTTATAGATGCAGAAAAACCAGCTATATTTCCAGATCCAGCAACTACATAAGGAATAATATTGGAATCAACTGCTGGAGCACCTGCTATACGTTGAAACTCAGTGTTAGTTCCTTGGAAAAGGATGCTTTTTGCTGAACTGCTTCCAGCGGGTCCGGTGCTCCCTGTGTTCCCAGTAGGTCCAGTGCTCC
>NZ_BOQD01000146.1 GCF_018332515.1 Bacillus hominis
ATGGTGATGGAAATAAAAATCAACCGGACGGTTTAATTGATCACTTAATGATTATTCATGCGGGCGTTGGACAAGAAGCTGGCGGGGGGAAATTAGGTGATGATGCAATTTGGTCACATCGCTGGACAGTTGGACCAAATCCATTCCCAATCGCAGGTACACAAGCGAAAGTTCCATATTGGGGCGGAAAGATGGCAGCATTCGACTACACAATTGAACCAGAAGATGGCGCAGTTGGTGTATTCGCACATGAATACGGCCATGATTTAGGTCTTCCAGATGAGTATGATACACAATATAGCGGTCAGGGTGAGCCGGTTGAAGCTTGGTCTATTATGAGTGGCGGTAGCTGGGCTGGTAAAATTGCAGGAACAACACCTACAAGTCTTTCACCACAAAATAAAGAGTTTTTCCAAAAAACAATCGGTGGTAACTGGGCGAATATCGTAGAAGTAGATTACGAGAAATTAAATAAAGGTATCGGTCTAGCAACATACTTAGACCAAAGTGTTACGAAGTCAGATCGTCCAGGTCTGATTCGTGTTAACTTACCAGATAAAGAGGTAAAAGGAATTCAGCCTGCATTTGGTAAACAGTATTACTACAGCACAAAAGGTGATGACCTTCATACAACGATGGAAACGCCACTATTCGATTTAACGAAAGCAACGACTGCAAAATTCGATTATAAGTCATTGTATGAAATCGAAGCAGAGTACGATTTCCTTGAAGTACACGCTGTAACAGAAGATGGACAAAAAACGTTGATTGAAAGAATTGGTGAGAAAGCAAATAGTGGAAATGCAGCTACGACAAATGGAAAATGGGTTGATAAATCATATGATTTAAGTCAATTCAAAGGTAAGAAAGTGAAACTAGTATTTGAATATATTACAGACGGTGGATTGGCGTTAAATGGATTTACACTTGATAATGCGTCACTAACTGTAGATGGAAATGTTGCATTCTCTGATGACGCAGAAGGTACACCACAATTCAAATTGGACGGTTTCGTTGTATCTAACGGAATGGATAAGAAAAAGCATAACTACTATGTAGAGTGGAGAAACTATGCGGGTTCAGATAACGCATTGAAATTTGCTCGCGGTCCAGTATATAACACTGGTATGGTTGTATGGTATGCGGATTCAGCTTACACAGATAACTGGGTTGGCATACATCCAGGACATGGTTTCCTTGGTGTAGTTGACTCTCACCCAGAAGCAATTGCAGGAACTTTAAATGGCAAACCAACATTTAAAAGTAGTACGCGATTCCAAATTGCTGATTCGGCGTTCTCATTCGACAAAACGCCAGCTTGGAAAGTTGTATCTCCAACGCGTGGAACATTCGTATACGATGGATTACCAGGAGTACCGAAGTTTGATGACTCTAAAAAGTATATTAATGAGCAAATTCCAGATGCAGGACGTATTTTACCGCAGCTTGGTCTGAAGTTTGAAGTAGTAGGACAAGCTGATGATAACTCTGCAGGTGCTGTTCGTTTATATCGTTAATACAGTAAAACTACCGAGAGATTTTCTTTCGGTAGTTTTTTTTGTGAGCAATGAATTTTATATAAAGGGAAAAGTTATATATAATGTAACTTTAAGAATAGAAATTTGTTACATATGAAGTCTATATAAATAATGAAAGAATTGGATAAAAATAGTGGGAGAAGGTGAATGAATGAGTGTTTCTTCTATTGTAAATAAACAAAAGGGATATTTTTTTAAAGGGCATACGAGAAGCATAGAAACAAGAAAAAATAATTTGAGGAAGCTTTATGATGGAATTCAGCGTTTTGAAGAAGAGATATTTCAAGCTTTGAAATTAGATTTGAATAAATCAGTTCACGAATCATTTACAACAGAAATTGGATATGTATTAAAAGAAATTTCTTTTCAATTGAAACATATTTCATCGTGGAGTAAACCGAAGCGTGTTCGAACAGCGCTCACTCATTTTGGGTCAAAGGGAAGAGTAATACCAGAACCGTATGGTGTGACGCTTATTATTGCACCGTGGAACTATCCGTTTCAATTAGCAATTGCACCACTTGTAGGAGCATTGGCAGCTGGCAATACAGTCGTTTTAAAGCCGTCAGAATTAACGCCTAACGTTTCAAAAGTTCTTATGAGAATGTTAGATGAATTATTCCAAGAAGAGCTTGTAGCGGTAGTAGAGGGTGGTATTGAAGAGAGTACAGCTTTGCTGAGGGAACCATTTGATTATATTTTCTTTACTGGTAGTGTGGGTGTTGGAAAAGTTGTGATGGAAGCAGCAGCGAAAAAATTAACGCCTCTTACGTTAGAACTTGGTGGTAAAAGCCCATGTATTGTACATAAAGATGCAAAAATAGATGTAACCGCAAGACGTATCGTTTGGGGCAAGTTTTTGAATGCTGGTCAGACGTGTGTAGCGCCTGATTATATGTATGTCCATTCTTCCGTAAAAGAACAGTTAATCGAGGCATTACGACATGAAATTACGGAGCAGTACGGGGAAAACCCGCTGAACAATGAAAGTTACGTACGAATTGTGAGTGAGCGTCATTTTGAACGGTTATGTACATTTTTGAAAGATGGTAAAACCGTAATCGGTGGGAATTATAAAAAAGAAACGTTGCATATTGAACCGACAGTAGTAACAGACATTACATGGCAAGATGCGGTTATGGAAGATGAAATTTTTGGTCCGATTTTACCAATTGTAGAGTATGACAACATAGAAGAGGTAATTGACACAATTCAGCAACATCCGAAGCCGTTAGCGTTATATGTATTTTCTGAAGATAAAGAAATGCAAAAGAAAGTGACGAGTAATATTTCATATGGCGGAGGCTGTATTAATGATGTTGTGTATCATCTTGCAACGCCATATTTGCCTTTTGGGGGCGTCGGAAGTAGTGGATTAGGTAGTTATCATGGGGAAGAAAGTTTTCGGACTTTTTCACATTATAAAAGCATTTTAGCCCAATCTACGGCATTCGATATGAAAATTCGTTATTCTTCTACAAAAAGTGCTTTAAAATTCATACGAAAGTTGTTAAAATGATGATGGTGTTTATCAGTAGGCGTAGCCGTATGATAATAGCCCCTTCGCAATGGAAGGGGTTTTTCTGTTCGACGTTATGTATCATGCGAAAATGAATCAAACATACTACATAAAGAATAGAAGCGAACGCTTGTTAAATAACCATTTTTGTTTGGATCGAAACAAAAAATAGTCTATAGAACATAAATAAATATTTATTCATGAATATAAAAATTAAAATTTAAGGTAGATAGGACGGGAAAATGAAAAAGATTATTAAAGTTGAAGCAGTAGAAAAACATTTTGGAAATCAAGTGATTATCCCCCCTCTTTCTTTAGATATTAAAGAAGGAGAATTTTTAACAATTTTAGGACCGAGTGGTTGCGGGAAAACGACTTTACTTCGTATGATTGCAGGATTTGAAACGCCAACTAAAGGGAATCTTTTATTAGATGATGAAAAGATTAACGATTTGCCGCCATACAAGCGTCATATGAATTTAGTGTTCCAACATTACGCACTATTCCCACATATGAATGTTGAAAAAAATATTTGTTTCGGTATGAAAATGCAAAAAGTATCAGCAGCAGAACAGAAAGAACGTGCGGAAGAGGCAATGCGTTTAACGCAGTTACTGGAGTTCCGTAATCGTAAACCTACGAAGCTTTCTGGTGGACAGCAGCAGCGTGTAGCAATTGCAAGAGCAATTGTAAACAACCCACGTGTATTACTATTAGATGAGCCACTTGGAGCGCTTGACTTTAAGTTAAGAAAAGATTTGCAACGTGAATTGAAAAACTTACAACGTAATTTAGGAATTACGTTCATATATGTAACGCACGATCAAGAAGAAGCGATGAGTATGAGTGATCGTATTGTCGTTATGAATAAAGGGCATATCGAACAAGTCGGCACGCCTAAAGAAATTTACAATCAACCGAAAACATTGTTTGTTGCGACGTTCATCGGTGAAAATAATATCGTGAAAAATGGGGAAAACTACGTAGCAGTTCGCCCTGAAAATGTAAAAGTTCGCTCGGTTGAAGAGCCGATTTTAAAAGAATACCACCTTGGGCATATTGAAGATATTGAATTTGTTGGAAATATGGAAAAGCTATATGTACGTGAGGAGAAAACAGCAGAATTACTAATGGCATACCAAACTGCTGAAGAAGCAACGCAGTGGAGCATTGGAGATAATGTATATGTAGGCTGGGAGCAAGAGGACGAGGTGACCTTAAATTGAAGAAAGGGAAATTACTCGCATTACCTACAGTCGTATGGCTGTTACTCTTCTTCCTAATTCCACTTCTGTTCGTATTAGCATTTGCCTTCATGCAGCGCGGAGCATACGGGACAGTGGAGATGAAATTTACATTAGATAACATAGCGCGTGTGTTTGATCCATTATATATGGGGACGTTATGGGAAACAGTGAAGATAGCTGTTATTACTACAGTGCTATGTTTATTAATCGGTTATCCATTTGCCTATACAATTACAATTGTTGATCGTAAATATCGTTCCATCCTTTTATTATTGGCAACGATCCCGTTCTGGATTAACTTTCTTGTTCGTTCATACGCATGGATTGTTATTTTACGTTCACAAGGACTTGTAAACACATTGCTATTGAAACTAGGTATTATTAGTGAACCTTTAAATCTTTTATATAATACACCTTCTGTAATACTCGGAATGGTATATTCTTTATTACCATTTATGATTTTACCAGTGTATGCAGCAATTGAGCAGCTTGATAAGCGTAAGCTAGAGGCAGCTTATGATTTAGGAGCAACACCAGTAAAGGCATTTTGGAATGTAACAGTACCGATGACGATGTCAGGGATTACTACTGGTTCTATTTTAGTATTCGTTTCTTCTATCGGAATGTTTGTTGTATCAGACGTTATGGGTGGATCGAAAGTAGCATTAATCGGAAACGTAATTCAAAACCAATTCTTAGGCTCACGTGACTGGCCGTTTGGTTCCGCGTTATCTATGATTGTTGTTCTATTCTCTGTTCTGTTAATTTACTTATATTATCGTGCAACGAAAGTATATAAATATGATGGAAACGGAGGGGAATAGGCAAAAATGAAGAAGTTTTTAGTTTCTTATTCTTGGTTAATCTTATTGTTTTTGTATTTTCCAATGATGGTTTTAATGGTATATTCCTTCAACGATTCTCGCATTAATGCAGAATGGGAGGGCTTTACACTCCATTGGTATACAGATTTATTTCAAAAACAAGATGTTATTGATGCGTTTGTAAATAGTATTACGATTGCTCTTATAACGACAATTGTGACGACAGTTCTTGGTGTGATTTTTGCTATTGCATTACACCGTTACAAATATCGTTTTGAAGGGGCCATTAACGGTCTTGTATATTTACCAATTTTAATTCCTGATATTTTAATGGGATTATCTTTACTTATCCTATTTAGTCAATTAGGTATGGAACTTGGAAAAACAACAATTATTATTGCACACATTACATTCAGTATTTCATTTGTTGTTGTTATTTTAGCGGCACGTCTTTCTGGCATGGGACGTGATTTAGAAGAGGCTGCAAACGATTTAGGAGCAACGCCGTGGCAAACGTTTCGGTATGTAACGTTTCCAGCAATTGCACCAGGAGTTATTTCAGCCGCATTATTAACATTCACATTATCAATTGATGATTTTGTAATTAGTTTCTTCGTATCAGGACCAGGATCAACAACATTGCCATTATACATTTACAGTATGGTTAAGCGCGGAGTATCACCTGAAATTAATGCCCTGTCTACAATTTTAATTGTCGTTATCGTAGGATTAATGGTTCTATCAGAAGTCTTCCGTAACAAAGGTGCAGATGGTGAAGAAAACTCTGGAGGACACCTTCCTTTATAATACGAATGATATAGAAAGAACGAGGAGGTAATAAACCGATGAAATTAGTGAAGAGATTAGCTGGTATAGCGATTAGCTTCAGTCTTGCTGCAGTTGTACTTGCTGGTTGTGGTGAGAAAAAAGAAGAATTAAACATTTATAGCTGGGCTGACAATTTTGATGAGCAAGTTTTAAAAGATTTTGAAAAGAAATATAACGTGAAAATTAACTATGATAAATATGCAAGTAATGAAGAAATGCTTGCGAAATTACAAGCTGGTGGCGCAACATATGATTTGATTCAACCGTCTGATTACATGGTGAAAACGATGGCAAAGATGGACTTGTTAGAGCCTTTAGATAAGAAGAACATCCCGAATATCGAGAATCTTGTTTCTAATTTCAAAACACCTGCGTTTGATCCAGAGAATAAGTATTCTTTAGTATATACTTGGGGTGTAACAGGAATTGCATACAATAAAAAGTATGTGAAAGAAACACCTACAAGCTGGAATGATTTATGGAACGAGAAATATAAAGGACATGTTACTTTATTAAACGATTCTCGTGAAGTATTAGGAATGGGACTTAAGAAAAATGGTTTCTCTAATAGCACGAAAGAGGATGCACAGTTAAAGACAGCGTCAAATGATTTACAGAAGTTACTTCCAAACTTATTAGCATTCGATACAGATAATATTAAACAAAAATTCATTACAGAAGATGCTTGGATCGGGACAGTTTGGTCTGGAGACGCAGCATTCATCGCGAAAGATAATAAAGATGTAGGATACGTTGTACCAAAAGAAGGCGGCACAATTTGGGCTGATACGTTAGCGATTCCAAAAGGTGCGAAACATAAAGAACTTGCAGAGAAGTTTATGAACTACTTATTAGATGAAAAAGTAAGTGTGAAAAACTACGAGTCGATTGGTTACAGTAATCCAAATGAAAAAGCTTATCCTCTTCATAGTAAAGAATATCGTGATAATCACATGATCTTCTTAACAAAAGAAGAATTAGATCGTACAGAATGGCTTGTTGATGTAGACGATAAGTTAAAAGACTACGATCGCTACTGGACAGAGCTGAAAACAAAAGGTAAATAAGTAAGAAAATGCGGTTTCTAACGTAGAAATCGCATTTTTTCATAAGTAGGAGGAAATCGTTTGAAGAAGAAGTTACATCGATATGAGTTCATGTGTATGATTTTATTACTTGCTTTATTCGGCATTATCGCTTGGAGAGTACAAGCAAGCGGAGTTACAGCAGTGGATACATATGTCCGAGAGATGGTAAAAGGATTACAAACAGAAAGCTCAATTACATTCTTCACATATTTTACAAAGTTAGGATCTGCAATTGGAGTTGTAACGACACTAATTATAAGTTTGCTCGTTTTTTGGAAAAAGCGTTATTATGCTGCTATGATTGTGTATCCAATGGCTATATTAACGACACACCTTGTTAATAAGGGAATAAAAGAAATTGTAAAAAGAGACCGCCCATCATTAAATGAGGCACTTGATGCACTTGGGTATAGCTTCCCGAGTGGACATGCAATGCTATCTATTATAACATTTGGTTTTCTTGCCTATATCATTGCTGCGAATTTGAAAAGTATAGCTGGAAAATGTGGTATTACGATTTCGATGGGCATATTAATTATATTGATTGGATTAAGTAGAGTTATTTTAAATGTTCATTACCCGACTGATATTTTAGCTGGTTACTGCGCAGGTGGCATTTTGTTAATCATAGCAATTTATTGTCATCGTTTACTTACCGAGAGATTGGGACTTAATAAAGAGAGATAGAAAAACGTCTAGAAAAACTAGTATTATAGTTGTTCTAGACGTTTTTTGTTTATGGGGAGATGTGATACAGTATAAATGACAAGTGAATTATATAAAGTAGGTGAAAATGTGTGAAGACAAATGTACATAAAATTGATAAGTGGGGGAAGTTAGGAACTTTTTTGTATCAATTTCGTTATACAGTAATCGTAGCATTACTACTACTTGCGATAGTGCTCGGTATTTTTGCTCCAAAACTTCCGGGAGTATTGGGCGGTGATGGTTTCCAAACAGAAGGGGATTATCAAAAGACAAAAGAAATTTTAGATAAAGATTTTAAGCAGTCTCAAGATACACTTTTACTCGTTTTTGAGAAGGAAAAGGATACTTCGCATGAGGATTTCCAAAAGCGTATAGAGGGGATAATAAATCAAATTCAAGAGAAGGAAACATACGAATCTTTCCATCATCCAATGCAAAATAAAGAGATGTTACAAGATGATATCGGTTATGCGACGATTTTATTTTCCGGGAAAACAAATAAAGAACGAATGGAAAAGACATTACAATTCGCCGAAAAAATCGAGAAGGAAAGTAATAGCATATTAAAAGTAACACCGACAGGATATCCGAAAATTAATCAAGAGATTAATGAAAGAACGCAAAATGATTTAAAAGTAGCAGAGATGATTGGATTACCTATTGCTTTTCTCGTACTATTATTCTCATTTGGTAGTCTGCTTGCGTCTATTTTACCGATTGTAAATGGCGCACTTAGTGTAATTAGTACGATGGGGATTTTATATTTTATAGGTAGTGATAAAGAGCTATCTATTTTCGTGTTAAATGTCGCGCCGATGATTGGGCTCGCATTATCAATTGATTTCGCACTGTTATTTGTAAATCGTTTTCGAGAGGAAGTTGCAAGGAGAACAGTGAAAGAAGCGATAGCGATTACGTATCAAACGGCAGGGCGTGCTATCGTATTTTCAGGGTTATGCGTATTCGTCGGTTTATCAGGCTTATTTTTCTTTAAGATAGATTATATTCAGTCCGTCGCTATTAGTGGGATGATTGTTGTAATTATGAGTATTTTATTTTCGCTCACACTTCTTCCGGCATTATTATCTTTAATTGGTAAACGAATATTAAAAAAGAATCAAGTAGCACATACGCCGGCAAAGGCGTGGCGTAAATTTGCACAATTTGTAATGAAACATCCAATCGCAATGATTGTTGTTGTTACAACGTTTATTGTTATTTGTTTATTACCGCTACGTACGGCTAACTTGCAGTTTCCTGGTGTTGAAGCGTTACCTGAAAAGAGTGATACGAGAGTTGCATTTGAGAAGTATGAAGAAGCCTTTAATAAAACTGTCAAAACACACGCTGATGTTACATTAGTAGTAGAGACGAAGAAAGATATAACAGAAAAAGAAAGTTTACAAAAGATAGAAGCTGTTGTTCAAAAGTTAAAAGATGATAAGCAAGTATATAAGGTGAAAAGCGTATATGACGGGCTAAATGGAATGAAAGCAGATCAAGTTGCTGGAATATTACAGTCGCCAGAAGCCGCGAAAGTAGCTCCTGTATTTGAAGCGTATACGAAAGGAAATAAAACAACAATGGAAGTCTTTTTGGATACGAAGCCAAGTACAGAAACTGCAAAACAATGGGTTCGTGATTTCAAAAAGAATTATAAAGAAAATGATGTTACTTATTATTTAGGCGGTATGACAACGTTCCAGCAAGAGTTAGAAGATGAAATTAAAGATAAAGTTGCAATTGGTATGTCTGTTATATTTGGATCAACCTTTGTCATTTTATTATTCGCATTCCGCTCTATACTCATTCCAATTAAAGCTATTATTATGAACGTACTTAGTTTAAGTGCAACAATTGGAATTGTTATTTGGTTATTTGAAGGTGGTCATTTCGGATTAGAAGAGAGTTCGGTTTTATTTGTATTACCAATCTTTATTTTCGGCCTCGTATTTGGGCTTAGCATGGATTATGAAGTATTTCTTATTTCACGTATTCATGAGCTATACGAAGAAACAGGAGATAACAATCAAGCAACGCTAGAAGGACTTGTATCGACAAGTAGAATTATTACGTCAGCTGCTTTAATTATGATTGTTGTTACCGGTGCGTTCGCCTTTACTGATATTTTACCAGTAAAGCAGATGGGGCTTGGGGTTGCATTAGCAATATTTCTTGATGCAACAATTATCCGTCTTATGCTCGTACCAAGTTTAATGAAATTGTTTGGTGATTGGAACTGGTGGCTACCGTTTCGAAAGAAAAGAGAAAAATCATCGTAAAAAATGCTCATCTATAAGATGAGTATTTTTTTATGAATAGCGAGGCCTATATTTTGCAAATAGTATGTGATAAGAACAATACATACAAGTAGGTGAAGGCAATGTTTCGTTATTTTAAGTTTAAGCTAAATGATACAGTACAGTTTGCAGAAAAAGATGGGCATTTGTATCGCATTGTCGGTTATCGGTTAGAAAAAGGGTTTTACCCAAAAGATGAATGGACTCATATTATTTATGAACTACTTAGAGAATTTGATGGGTATACGATGGATGCGGAGGAAGAGGAACTTGTAAAAGTCATTCAAGTAGAGGATGAGTATTACAAAATACAAGAAGTATCGGGGTATCGTTATCCAGTAAAAATGAAGCAAAAGCAGCAAGTTATGAAAGGAGAGAAAATAGACGACTTATTAGATACGTACAACGACTATAAACGATTGGCGGATTTCTTTAAAGATTTATCTTATGAACAAAAAGCTGAAGAATTATTGCAGGAAATGAAAAGACTTAGAGCGTGAGGGGGACAGTCCACTATAAGACTGTCCTCTATTTTTGGCTGTGCATCAAAGTGTGTTTTCCGTTACAATGAGAGAATCAATAGAAATAAGGTGATTATAGTATGGAAACAAAGAAAAAGGGCGAATGGTGCGAAATTACGGTTCCAGCGATGTGGAATGGTATAAGTATTGAGTCGTTGTTAAAAGTAGAATGGGAAATACCGAAAAAGTTATTACACCAGCTTCGTATGGAAAAAGGTGTTACGGTTAACGGAGAACAGAGGAGATGGAATGAACTTTTAAAAGAAGGAGATAAGTTACAAGTTCATATGTTTATGGAGGAGGAGTACGGCGTAGAGCCGGAATATGGTGAATTAAATGTAGTGTATGAAGACGATCACGTACTCGTTGTAAATAAGCCCGAGCAAATGGATACACATCCTTCTGAAAAAAATGGGACGGGAACACTTGCCAATCTTGTTGCTTTTCATTTTCAAATGCAAGGTTTAGAGACGAAAGTTCGTCATATCCATAGGTTAGATAAAGATACGACAGGTGGTGTTGTATTCGCAAAACATAGAATTGCGGGTGCAGTTATGGATCGTTTACTAATGGAACGGAAAATTAAAAGAACGTATACGGCACTTGTTGAAGGAAAAGTAAAAAAGAAGCAGGGGACAATTGATGCAGCTATCGGAAGAGATCGACATCATGCTACAAGGCGCCGCGTTTCTCCAAAGGGAGACCAAGCTATAACGTATTATAAAGTAGAGAAATATTTTAAAAAACAAAATGCGACGCTCGTAACGTTACAGTTAGAAACCGGTAGAACGCATCAAATTCGCGTTCATATGAGCTATAATGGAAATCCCTTAGTTGGGGATGTATTATATGGTGGGCAAACAAAATATATGTCCGGGCAAGCGTTACATGCGATGAAGATTAATTTTTTGCATCCGATTACGAAAGAAGAGATCGTGGTTGACATACCTTTCCCTACAAATTTAAACGATACAATGAAAAAATTTGAAAGAGAAAATGGGTAAAGTGTAAGTTTAAAGTTGAAAAGGTAGATTTTTGCAGGGATTTCTCTAAAAGAGGCGAAGCCATTAAGAGAAAAGAGAGGTGAGAATTACTTGCTCAAATATAAATATATACTAGGGATATTTTTCGCTTGTCTTTTACTTACTCTATGTATTTATCCATATTTACCAACTCGTATGGCAGTGCATTGGAACGAGAATGGTGGAGTGAACGAGTTTATGAGTAAACAAGTTGTCGTATTATTTATCCCTGTCCTTATTATTATTTTACATGGATTAGTAT
>NZ_BOQD01000147.1 GCF_018332515.1 Bacillus hominis
ACTCTTTATTCCATAAAAAAAACTTTGCACCATAAACATTTCTCATGTAGAGAAAAAGTTCGGCACAAAGATTCCTTACATCCTTTGTTACACACTTTTCCCCTCATAGTCTAGCAATTCATGGTTGCCAGGTAGAAACTTATGGACCTTATTTCCAAGATTATATGAGGCAGTGATTCTTTTCGAAGTAATCTTACCACTTGCTCCCATATGTGTCAACAGAATTCAACATTTTTCTACATTAAATATCGAACGTTTCGAAAAACAAAACGATAAGCATTCGTATTCTAAAGAGCTACCTGTTATGTAAGCACTTTCTTTTCTAGTGACTATAGTATATAACAAAAACAGCATATAAAAAAGCCTAATTGTAAAAACAATTAGGCTTTTTTTTAAGAACTTTTTTCTTGCACATCTTTAATGAGTACTCCCCTTGGTTTACTACCTTCATAAGGACCTACTACACCATTCATTTCCATGGCATCAATTAAACGAGCTGCTCGCGTATATCCTACTCTAAATCTACGTTGTAACATAGAAACAGACGCTGTTTGCATTTCTACTACAAGCTGAACCGCTTCATCGTATAATTCATCTTCTACTTCCTGCTTTGTTTCAGGAACATCTTGTGGAATCATATCCTCTTGATATTGTGCTTTTTGCTGCGCAATAACAGATTCTACGACTCTCTCAACTTCATCATCTGATAAAAACGCCCCTTGTACACGAACAGGTTTCGATGCACCAATTGGTATGAACAACATATCTCCACGACCTAACAACTTCTCTGCACCACCACCGTCAAGAATCGTTCGAGAGTCTGTTTGGGAAGATACAGCAAATGCAATACGCGATGGAATATTCGCTTTAATAACACCCGTAATAACATCAACTGATGGGCGCTGAGTCGCAATAATTAAATGAATACCAGCAGCACGTGCCATTTGCGCTAAACGCATAATTGCATCTTCTACATCAGAAGAAGCAACCATCATTAAATCAGCTAACTCGTCCACAATTACTACTATATACGGCAATTCAGGTTGTTTCGCTTCTGATTGACTATTATGTTCTTTAATATGATCGTTATACCCTTCAATATTACGCGTACCGCTATGCGCGAACAATTCATAGCGACGCTCCATTTCACTCACAACTTTTTTCAAAGCCTGTGACGCCTTTTTCGGATCAGTTACAACCGGTGTTAATAAATGCGGAACACCGTTATATACATTTAACTCTACCATTTTCGGGTCAATCATCATTAATTTTACTTCATGTGGTTTCGCACGCATTAAAATACTAACGATTATTCCATTAATACATACACTCTTCCCACTACCAGTCGCACCAGCTACTAATAAATGGGGCATTTTATTTAAACGTGCCAATACAGCCTCTCCTGTAATATCACGTCCAAGACCAATTAATAACTTCTCTTCTGGGTGGTTATTCGCCTTTGAATCAAGAACTTCTCTCAGCGTTACCATAGAAACTTCTGAATTTGGAACCTCAATCCCTACAGCTGATTTCCCAGGAATAGGTGCTTCAATACGAATGTCTTTCGCTGCTAAAGCAAGCGCTAAATCATCACTTAAACTAACAATTTTACTTACCTTTACTCCCATATCAGGATACACTTCATATTTCGTAACCGCAGGACCTCTATGTACTTTTGTTACTTTCGCTTTCACACCAAAACTTTGGAATGTACGTTCCAATTTACGAGCATTTTCATAAATTTCCGCATTTTCATTTGTAACTTGCTTATTTTGGGGAAACTTTAATATATCAAGCGAAGGAAGCTTATAATCTTTATTTTCCACATTAGAAAATTGCATAGGAGGTGCTTTCGTTTCACCTTCTAGCGATTCAACAATTTTTTCTCCTCGTTTCTTTTGAGGTTGTTCTTCTGGCGTAGGCGGAACTGCCTCTTCAATAAACGGAGGAGTGATTAAATCATTTTCTTCTATCTGCTTTTCCGTCTCTTCACTTACTGGATAATTCTCAGTAAAATTTGAAATAATTGGTGGACCAATTTCTATTTCTTCTACCGGCTCAATAGCTTCTTCTTGTTCAGCAACACGTTCACGCCTCTTGCTTCTTGTTGTTTTTTTCTTTTCAGTTTGCTCGGCAACCCTTTGAGATTTCCAATCTTTATAATCCCCTTGCATGACTTGAAATTGACTTCTAAGAATTCTCCCTACTGGAGCAAGTACTTCTCCAATATGCTTATTTGTTATACAAAGTATTCCAAGAATAACTAAAATAATTCCAATGATATATGCTCCTACTTCGTCAAATAAGAAGTAGCATGTTGCGAACATCAGTGCACCAAACATACCACCACCTAAATGAACACTATCCGGGCCCTTTTTCATTTCAAGGAAGAAGTAATCTTTTGTACTAACAATTACAGAAGTATTTTGCACAGCTCCATCTTTCGTAAGAAGGTTAAATAATGTAATATGACTAAACATTAATATTGCTAGTACAATTAAATAAACACCTATTAGCCGTTTATTTAAAAGGTTTGGCCATCCACGCTTTATTACAAATGCAACAGATAAAGCTATTACACCTAACACACCAATTATGTACCACTCACCAAAGAAGAAGCGAAAAAATAACACAAACGATTTCCCTACAACACCTAGCTGTAAAATCGTAATAATCGAAAGTGCAAAAAGAGTCAACCCGACGATTTCATAATACAAAGTTGGCTTTATCGTACGTCTTGCCTTTGCCTTCGTCCCTCTTTGCTTTTGTTTTGCCATTTCTTCACCTCGTGTTCTAAAAATTAAGTACAACTTCCTTGTAAAAAGCTCTACTTATATGTCTTTCTCTCTATTTTTCAGGTCTTTATATCTTCTATTTTTACACTTCTTGTAAAATGTTAAATAAACAGAAGAAAGCAGCCTACTCATGGCTGCTCAACCGTCTTGTTTTTTATATTATACCATAGCTCCTAAACAAAATCCTTCTTTTTGCTAAAAGGTAATTTTCTGTCCAGGCTCAAACTCTAGGTAGTGAGACGGATTCGTACTTAATACACGTACAATAGAGTAACATTGATTATCCTCCTCAGAAACCACTAATTCCACGCCATTTATATTCACAACTTTTTGGCTTTCGCATTGTGAATAATCGGCCGGATACACAAGTTGCTCTGGCATAATTGTATATAAAATCATTGTAATATTGTCCCTTCTGCATGATTGTCCGTGCGTTCATCAATTAATTCGTTTAATTTTCGAAGTGCGCTACCAATACCACCGACACCATCTATAAGACCATACTTCACTGCGTCTCCACCTATTACATTCGTCCCAATATCTCGCGTCAAATTCCCTTTTGCAAACATAAGCTCTTTAAAACGATCTTCCGTTACTTTCGAATGCTTTGTCACAAATCGAATGACTCTTTCTTGCATTTTATCCAAATACTCAAATGTTTGCGGCACACCTATAACAAGACCTGTTAAACGAATCGGATGAATTGTCATCGTCGCTGTTTCGGCAATAAATGAATAATCAGTTGAGACCGCAATCGGTACACCGATTGAATGCCCTCCTCCTAAAACAAGAGATACAGTTGGTTTTGAAAGCGAAGCCACCATTTCAGAAATCGCTAACCCAGCTTCAACGTCACCTCCAACTGTATTTAATATTAACAGTAAACCTTCAATTTTTGGATTTTGTTCAATCGCGACAATTTGCGGAATGATGTGTTCATATTTTGTTGTTTTATTTTGTGGTGGCAACTGAATATGACCTTCTACCTGCCCAACAATTGTTAAGCAATGAATACGCGATTCATTCATTTGTGGTACATTCGTCTGTCCAAGTTGTTGAATTTTCTCCACTATAGAAGCTTCTTTTGGAACTTCCTTCGGCTCAGCTTCTTTTTCTTCATTTGTATAACGATCACGTTCTGTCATATCGTATCCCCTTTCACTCGTATATAACTATTATTTCTTAAGTTATAAATTTCATTCGATAGGGTTAAAAAAGAAAAAGATCACCTGTAAAGGTGACCTTCTTTATACTTCCATAATAATCGGTAAAATCATTGGCTTTCTCTTCGTTTCTTCGTACAAGAACTGCCCTAATAATTCACGAATATTTTGTTTCAACATAGACCATTCAATTGTATACTCTTTAATTGATTGTTCAACAATCATACGTACAATATCTGTGGATCGTTCGATCAATGCTTCTGATTCACGAACATATACAAAGCCGCGTGAAATAATTTCTGGACCAGAGATTATTTTCTTTTCATCCTTACCTAGTGTTACAACAACAACTAAAATTCCATCTTGAGATAACATCTTTCTATCTCGAAGAACGATGTTACCGACGTCACCTACACCTAATCCATCAATTAAAACATTGCCAGCTTGCACTTTACCAGCTAATTTTGCTTCATCGTCACCAAAAGCAATTACATCACCTTTTTCTACGATAAAGATATTCTCTCTCGTAATACCTACATCTTCCGCTAAATATGCATGTGCTTTTTGCATACGGAACTCACCATGTACGGGTACAAAATACTTCGGCTTCATTAAATTTATCATCAGCTTTAATTCTTCTTGGCTACCGTGACCTGAAACGTGAACTTTTCTTTCACCGTAATAAATAACCTCAGCCCCAGATCTAAATAACAAGTCAATAATTTTTGATACAGATATTTCATTTCCTGGAATTGGAGAAGCTGCAATAATAACAGTATCACCTTTACGAATTGAAATTTGTTTATGAGCCTGCTTCGCCATTCTAGAAAGGGCTGCCATCGGTTCCCCTTGACTACCAGTCGTTAAAATAGCTACCTTTTTTTCCGGGAAATTGTCTATTTCTTGTAATGAAATAACCATACCTTCTGGAACATCTAAATAACCAAGACGTCTTGCAATATCTACCACTTTCACCATGCTACGTCCTACTACCGCTACCTTCCTTCCAGTTTCAGCAGCTGCATCAAACACTTGTTGAATACGATGTACATTGGAGGCAAATGAAGCAACAATAATACGTCCTTCTGAACTATAGAATATTTTAGAAATCTCTATACCAACTTCTTTTTCCGAACCTGTATAACCAGGACGTTCAGCGTTTGTACTATCAGATAACAAGCAAAGTACGCCTTCATTTCCAATTTGCGCCATTTTCCCAAGATCAGCTCCACTATTTCCGATTGGAGTTTGATCAAATTTAAAGTCTCCGGTATATACTACAGCACCTTTTGATGTATGGAAACAAACACCCACAGAATCCGGAATACTATGTGTCGTCCCGAAGAATGATACAGTTGTTGAATTAAACTCTACTGTTGAATTCGAGTCAATTGTTTTTAAGTCTACACGACCTAACATTCCTGCTTCGCCAAGCTTTTCTTGTATAAGTCCTACCGTTAATTTCGTCGCATATACTGGAATAGATAATTTACGAAGCACATAAACAATTCCACCAATATGATCTTCATGACCATGGGTAATAAATAGTCCTTTTACTCGCTCTTGATTTTCTACTAAATATGTAATGTCAGGAATAACAATATCAATCCCAAACATTTCATCTCCTGGGAACATCAATCCTGCATCTACAATAAAGATTTCAGAATCAATTTCAACACAGTACATGTTTTTTCCAATTTCACCTACTCCGCCAAGAGCAAATACTTTAACAGACTCATTCTCTTTTCTCTTCATGTTGTTGCCTGGTTTAAAAATCTTGCAAACACTGATTTCACTAAAATTGCAGAGACACCAGGGGAAACTCTGCAACCACCATATATTCACCGTCCAAGACGAATGTCCTTACCGTTATGCGATATCATGTCCTTGTTAATTTTTTAAACCAGGTTTCACCTCTCTTTCATTATATAAATCAAATATCTTATTCGATATGATATGAAAATTTCATTGAATCATAATTTTTCCCAATTTTGCTAAGCATACCCGTACTAAGCTACTTAGCCATATTATAACTGATACAAGAAATAGAACACAAGTTAAATTATGCGAAAGACAAGAGAAGACGCTAAAGTGAGGCTGTAATTTTCGGGGGGTATCTTCATATCATACTCACTATTTTTCCTACGTAATAAGAGTTTAATGGAAAAATATTCATGTAAATTCTTTACATAAACATGAAACGATATTCACTAAAAAACCTTATCTCTGTACTCAGTTTCTAACTAATCCTACACTCTGCCATCCCCTTCTTATTACAGCATTAACTATAGCTAATTTTCACCACTTACATATAGTTAGTCAAAATAAAAATGACCTAGTTTCACACTAGGTCATTTTTATTAACGAGGAATAGATTGCATTACAGATTGTAACGTTACTCTTTCTTCTTCCGTTAATGGAAGAAGTGGCAAACGTACAGAACCTACATCTAATCCAACCATTTGTAATGCTGTTTTTACTGGTGTTGGGCTTGGCGCCATAAATAGTGCATCCGTTACTTTTACTAGTAATTGATGTAATTTCTGCGCTTTTTTGAACTCTCCAGCTTGGAATGCAGCAATCATTTCTTGCATTTCATTCCCGATAACATGAGATGCTACAGAAACAATACCTTTTGCTCCAATTGCCATAGCTGGTAATGTTAAACCATCATCACCGCTGTATACTGCAAAGTCGTCCGTTGTTTTTTCAATGATTTCTGTCATTGTTAATACATCGCCGCCTGCATCTTTAATCGCAACAATGTTTTCTATTTCTGCTAAACGAACAACTGTATCAACGGAGATTTGTACAATAGATCGTCCTGGAACATTATATAGCATTACCGGAAGCGGAGTGCTTTCAGCGATTGTTTTAAAGTGCTGGTACATCCCTTCTTGACTCGGTTTGTTATAATACGGTGCCACTAGCATAACTGCATCAACACCAACTTCAGTTGCCTTTTTTGTTAAATCAACAGAAGCATGCGTATTATTGCTACCTGTTCCAGCGATTACGGGCACCCTTTTATCGACAACAGATACGACATGGCGATATAACGCTACTTTTTCTTCTGATGTTAATGTAGGAGATTCTCCAGTCGTTCCTCCTACCACGATTGCTGTTGTACCGTTATCAATTAAATAATTTACCAATTTCGTTGTCTTTGCAAAATCGATATTACCGTTTTTATCAAACGGTGTTACCATCGCGGTTGCAATTGTCCCAAAATCTATCATGATCTCACTCCTTATTGTTCCAGTTGCTTTTCTTTTGAAAGCTCAAATGCACTATGTAATGCATTCACAGCCTCCACTAAATCGGCTTCTTTTACAAGAACCCAAATTGTCGTATGACTATCTGCTGATTGCAGAATTTGAATACCTTTTTCCGCTAAAGCTGTGACAATTTTCGCTGTAACCCCTGGAATACCTGCCATTCCAGCACCAACGATAGAAACTTTCGCACAATGCTCTGTCACAGCTGGATCATATCCAAGTTGCTTTAAGACTTCAACTGCACGCGCTGATACACTATCATTTACTGTGTAAGCTACACCGGTAGGAGAAATGTTAATTAAGTCCACACTAATCCCTTCATTAGCCATTTCTTTAAACACATGTTGTTGTAAATCATATGCAGTTTCTTTTGCAAGCACTTTAATTTGCGTTACGTTTGACACATGGGCAATCCCTGTAACAGGACGTTCTTCTACATCCTGCCCTTTTGTGGCACCATCATATGCCGCAATAAGCGTACCTTCACTATCAGAATACGTAGAACGTACACGAAGTGGTACTTTTGCATGCATCGCGATTTCAACCGCACGCGGATGAACAACTTTCGCACCTTGATAAGCCATGTTACAAATCTCGTTATATGTTACAGTTTGAAGATGACGCGCATCTTTTACGATACGAGGATCCGCAGTCATAACACCTTCAACATCTGTGAAGATATCGATATATTCAGCATGAAGCGCAACACCTAATGCTGAAGCTGAAGTATCACTACCTCCGCGGCCAAGTGTTGTCGTATCTCCATTTTTCGTTTGCCCTTGGAATCCAGTAACGACGATAACATCTACATTTTCTAACTCTTCATGTATACGATCGCAATTCATTTCAATAATCTTAGCATTCGTAAAATCACCATTCGTTACAAAACCAGCTTGTGCACCATTTAATGCTGCTGCTTTTATACCATTCTCATTCAACATGTTAGAGAAAACAATCGCTGAGATTAATTCTCCGCATGATAACAATAAATCTTGCTCACGTTTAGAAATATTAGATTCCTCTTGATTTACAAGACTTAATAACGTATCAGTTGCATACGGTTCACCTTTACGGCCCATTGCTGATACGACAGTAACTACTTTATAACCAGCAGCTAACGATTTTTTTATATGGTGAAGCGCATGCTTACGCCCATTGTCATCACGTACTGATGTACCACCAAATTTTTGAACAATAATTTTCATATTTTGCACCTTCTCTTAGCCGTTTACACTAATTGTAATTTTACTAAGCGCTCTGCAATTTGAACAGAATTCCATGCAGCGCCTTTTAATAAGTTATCAGATACGACCCAAAGATGGAATCCTTTATCATTATTTAAATCTTTACGGATTCTTCCAACGAATACTTCGTTTTTACCTACTGCAGTAGCTGGCATTGGATATAACTGCTCTGCTGGATTATCTTGCAGTACAATACCTTCTGCATTTGCAAGTAAGTTTTTCATTTCTTCTACTGTTACGCCTTCTTTATCTACTTCAATGTACACAGACTCAGAATGACCTGATACAACTGGTAAACGTACACATGTCGCAGCTACTTCTAATTCAGGCATATGCATAATTTTTTTCGTTTCATTAATCATTTTCATTTCTTCAAATGTAAATCCATTATCTTGGAATTTATCAATCTGTGGAATAGCATTAAAAGCGATTTGGAAATGCTTTTCGTCACCTGATACAGGTAAAACATTCGCCTTTACTTCTTCACCATTTAAGATTGCTTGTGATTGTTCATGAAGTTCTTCAATAGCTGCCGCACCAGCACCTGATACAGCTTGATATGTGGAAACGATTACTCGTTTTAAACCATATTGCTGGCGAACTGGCTCAAGAGCTACTACCATTTGAATTGTAGAACAGTTTGGATTCGCAATAATACCATTATGTTCTTTTAAATCATTTTCATTTACTTCAGGTACAACAAGTGGCACGTTTTCTGTCATACGGAATGCACTTGTATTATCAACAACAATTGCACCGCGCTTTGCTGCTTCTGGCGCTAATTGTTTCGATACAGATCCACCAGCACTAAATAGTGCAATATCTACTCCTTCAAAAATTTCAGGAGTTGCCTCTTGAACTGTAAATTCTTCGCCTTTAAATACAAGTTTCTTACCTGCAGATCGTTTAGATGAAAGTAACGTTAACTTCCCAATTGGAAATTCTCGTTTCTCTAAAGTATTTAACATTTGTTCACCAACTGCGCCGGTTGCTCCAACTACAGCGACATGAAAAGTTTTTTGCTTTTCCATCACTATGCCCCTTTCTAGATACCAATCCTTCTATAAACTTAGAATTAGAAGGAGCTTACAATGCCCCTTCTAATCTTAATAACGTTAATTTTATCATATTCTACAGTAAGAATGATGGTTTCATCAAAAATTGTCCGTTTTTTTTCGTTTTTTAATTCATATATCTGAATTTTTCTACAACAACAGGTTGTAATTGTTTCCCTTGTAATGCTTCTAATACTGTATCTTCAAGCAGCTCCATACGAGCTACCATTGAGTTCGGTTTTTTCTCTGGTGCGTCTTGGCCAAATGGTACGAAGTAGATGTTTTTTGTCGCCATTAGGCGCATGAGATTTATCCCGTTTAACCCCAACGCATCATTCGTCGAAACAGCTAACACAACAGGCTTTCCATTTCTAAGCGTTGCTTTTGCTGCCATTAATACTGGAGAGTCTGTCATCGCATTCGCAAATTTACTCATCGAATTTCCAGTTAAAGGAGCAATTACCATGCAATCTAGTGGGATTTTCGGTCCGAGTGGTTCTGCTCCGACAATTGAATTAATTGCTTTAAACCCTGTTATTTCTTCGATCTTTTTAATCCATTCTTCCCCTTCGCCAAATCTAGTATTTGTTGATTGGACAGTATAAGAAACAACGGGACGTACTTCTGCACCTTCTGCAATTAACTTCTCTAAATGTGGCATAACTTCTTCATACGTACAATGTGAACCTGTAAATCCGAAACCAATTCGTTTCCCCTTCAAACTCATTTCTCATCCTCCTCCTTTGCGATTGCATCTGCTATTAATAACTGAGAAAGAACATTCGCTAATATTTGTCCTGCTGTTTTCGGTGCAACAATCCCAGGAAGACCGGGTGCTAATAGTGCCTTCACTCCACGCTTCTCCGCATAGCGAAAATCCGTGCCACCTGGCTTAGAAGCTAAATCAATAACTAACGTGTGCGCTGGCATCCGCGAAATTACACTTGCAGTTACAACGAGATGTGGAATTGTGTTAATAACAATATCGATATTGCCTACTTCTTTCTCTATGTCTTGCATATAAAAAGGAGAAAACATCATTTCTGTAATACGAGCAATATGTTCCGAACGTCTCGCTCCAACTTTGACATGTGCTCCTAATGATTGAAAGGCTCTTGCAACACTCATACCAGTTCTACCAAATCCTAAAACCATTACATTCGATCCATGAATTGTATAATCAGTATGTTGAATAACCATCATGAGTGTACCTTCTACAGTTGGGATAGAATTATAGATTGCAACATCATCACGATCAAATAGTTTTACAAGTTTTCGATTTGTAGTAGATACGAGATTTTCCAAGTAAGGTGTACCAATGCCTGAATATATAGTAAAGTTTTCTGGCGTCTTTTCAATTTGTTCTTTCGTTATGGAAACTTTTTCATTTGAAAAAATAGTATCTACTTCTCCTTTGGCATTCGTCCCTGCAACCGGTAAAATAATCGCATCTAAAGTAGTGAAATCTAAATCTTGTATACTTTCTTTTGCTGCCCCTGTGAAGCCATGGTCTAACTGTTCAAACCCTATTAATGAAAGTTTCGCGTCCAGTTCGACTAGCTTGCGAATTACTTCTAGCTGCCGTGCATCTCCTCCTATGACAGCAATATGCATCTCAGTCAACATTCCCTAATTCACCTTCTTTTTCTTTCATTTATAAGAAAAATGCCTACTTTTTCTTTTTCCTCCACATCATATGTAATGTACGAGTTTGAGGTGATTGAAAAACAAAAAGTACACGTGATTTATCTTCTTTATCCCGCTATTTGCGAGGAGTAAGACTCCCACCTCAAAATTCGGCTGCAACAAAGAAGTTAGAGGCAGTCAGGTTGCTCGTAAAAGCCTTCACTTTATATAAAGATAAAAAAAAGACAACCAAAATGGTCATCTTTCACTCCGATCTTGAAGGATTCGTAAGATCGCAAAGTATCATATCATTTCCGACCTTCTTAATTTTGCTCCATTCTACTCTCACTTCTTGCTGTTCTCTTTTAAAACCGCCCCATTTCCCAGCAGGTATAATAAGTGCTTGTATTTGTCCACCTCTCTCATCAATTTCTAAATCTGCATGACCTAAAACTCCCATTTTTTCTGCTCTTTCTAAATCCACAATCTCTTTGCCACTTAATTCACTTAAACGCATTAAATCTCCCCCTATCCTACTTTTCATGAAGGTTACCCTATAATAAGTACCTATTCTGCATATATAAAAAAAATAACCGTATCTCATATAAAAGAGATACGGTTATTTCCGAAAGCGAATGAATTGCAAAACCGATTAAAGTTTCATTCCTTTTGGCAGTTTTCCATCTGGACTAATAAGTGCCGCAGAGAATTCATCAGTAAACATATTGCGAATTAACTCGTCTACATTTTGCTTTGTTACAGTGTTTACACTTTCAATAATTTCATCAAGAGAACGATGTTTACGAAGAAGCAATTCGTTTTTACCATTACGGCTCATACGACTATTCGTACTTTCTAAACTTAACATTAAGTTTCCTTTTAATTGTTCTTTACTATTAACAAGCTCTTTTTCTGTAATACCTGTATTTTTCAACGTATTTAACGTTTCTTGCATTGTTTCATACAGTGTATCTAATTGTTTGCTACCTGTCCCACCATAAAGCGTTAACATCCCTGTATCTTCATAAGAAGAGTGATACGAGAATACTGAGTACGCCAATCCACGTTGCTCACGTACTTCTTGGAATAAACGGCTACTCATACTACCGCCTAAAACATTATTTAATACAATTAAGTTATAAATATCTTCGTGTCCCATTTGTAAGCCTTTATATCCTAAACATAAATGAGCTTGTTCTGTTTCCTTCTTACGTGCTACTTTATTGAAATGGAAAATTGGGCTATGTACTTGTTCACGATTTGTTGTTCCTTCGTAACTACCGAAATATTGCTCTACAGTTTGTAAAAATGCTTCATCAATATTCCCTGCAATTGATACAACAACATTTTCAGGTGTGTAATGATCTTTTATATATTGACGTAACGTATCACCTGTAAATGTTTCAAGCGTTTCTTCTGTTCCTAGAATAGGGTATCCAAGCGGATGCGTTTCATATGTTGCTTTCGTTAACATATCGTGCACAATATCATCTGGCGCATCTTCGTACATTTTTATTTCTTCACATACAACATTCTTCTCTTTTTTCAGTTCTTCCTCATCAAATGTTGAATTAAAGAACATATCTGCTAAAACATCTAACGCGTATTTAGCATGCTCATCTAACACTTTTGCATAGTAGCATGTATATTCTTTTGAAGTAAAAGCATTTACTTGTCCACCAATGCTATCAAATGATTCTGCAATCTCTCTTGCACTTCGCGTTTCTGTCCCTTTAAAGAACATATGTTCCAAAAAGTGCGAAACCCCATTATTTTTTTCATTTTCATTTCTTGAACCTGCATGGATCCATATACCAATCGCAACCGAGCGTACAGTTGGTATATTCTCCATAACAATTCTTACACCATTTTTACAAGTATATTTTTTAATCAAAAACTTTCCTCCTAATGCCAGTTTCTCTAAAAAATTGCTATTATTTAATGATAACAAGTTTAGAGATGAATGTCATGCAAATGTATTTAATCCACACGTTTTTCATCTAGTAATTCTGTAATATTCCCTACTTTATATCCTTGTTCCTTTAAATTTTTAATCATAGTATCTAGCGCTTCTGTTGTAGATGACGTAGGATGCATTAGCACAATAGCACCTGGATGTATTTTTCGCATTACTCTCTGCAGTAGCACATCCGGTTCTGGCCGCTTCCAATCAATTGTATCTACAGTCCACATAATCGTCCCCATTTGGAAATCATCCGCTATTTTTACTACCTCATCCCGAAAGCTTCCGCTTGGCGGAGCAAACCATCTCACTTTCTGATTTGTAGCTGCTTCTATCATTCGATTCGTTTTTTGTAATTGATCTCGTATTTCCTCTGTAGACAGCGTTTTCATATTAGGGTGTGTGTAAGAATGATTTCCTACTTCTTGATTTGCATCGACAAGCATTTTGGCCAATCGTAAGTTTTCTTTCACCCAGCGCCCTTCTAAAAAGAAAGTCGCCTTTACATCATGTTTTTTCAATATCTCTAGTATACGTGGCAAATACTCATTACCCCAGGCAACATTAATTGTTAATCCCACCATTTTTTTATTTGGATGTCCTCGATAAATGGGAGCTGGTGGTAAATCTTCTAAGTGAACACTTGGTGATACTTCCTTAAATTCAAGTTGTTTTTGATCAAACTTCTTGATTTTCTTCATATTATTATAGGACGCTTCTATATCCACTTGTTTTCCATTATACCCAGGCGTTGCCTTCCAAATCTTATCAATCATCGCATTTTGCGGCATAATCTCGTACTGTTTTGCATGCTTTTGAATCTCTTCATACAAGTTATCCTGCGCAAAAACGGAATAAGAACCAAAACCCACATATAAAGAAAATATAAATATGTATGCTAATATTCGAGCTTTCATATAAACCC
>NZ_BOQD01000148.1 GCF_018332515.1 Bacillus hominis
GGTGGCTTCGCGTCTTCCTGCGAGGCAAAAAGCGACTCTACGTTAGAAGCTCCATCTCCCTCCCGTTCTGAGCGAGCCGGTTCCGCTTTTAGTTGATATCCAGCTTCAGTGGCCAGCTCCAGCGGCTAGAATCTCCGGTCATTGCGCTCTCTCACTCGAAGCGAAAAGCGCTTCAAGGTCGAGAGCTTGAAGTGTCCTGCGATTCTGAACGAGCCGCCTCCGCTTTTAGATAGGCCTCACTAATTCAAATTGTTCTCCTAGTTTTGCGTAGTTGTGTCCTGCTAGGCGGCTTATTGGTTTTAGTTCTTCGGCGTGAATTCGGCCGTTTTCGTATAAGTGTTCTGCGACGTGGAAGCGAACGACGCGGCCAATTAGTAGATCACAAGCTGGTGAGTCTTCGGTTCCGCCGAGCGGGATAGCGCGTTCTAATACGCATTCCATTCGAATGTTTGCTTCTTTCACTCCTGGGACTGAAATGACATCACTGTCGATCGGTGTTAGCTTTGCTAATTCGATTTCACTTTCATTAGGAGGTAGGTTGGCTGCTGTTTCATTGATCGCCTCTACGTAAGATTCATCAGAAATATGTACGACAAATTCTCCTTTTTCGATTGCGTTTCGGGAAGTGTCTTTCGGTTTTCCTTCTTTTCGTTGTACTGAAACCGAGATAAGTGGTGGATTGGCAGCGACGATATTGAAATAACTATATGGCGCACCATTTAATACACCATCTTTAGTTACAGAAGTAACGAATGCAACAGGACGTGGAATGATGCTTCCTGTTAGTAATTTGTAATTATCTTTTTCGGTTTGTTCGTTTGGATTAATGGATAACATGTTGTAATCCCCTTTCTAAATATGAATACTCATTGTTTGTTTACAAGATATCAATGGGAATCTCCTGCTGAAAAAAATATTTTTTTGATGATGTAAAAAAGAGATTACTTCAATTTGAAGTAATCTCTTTTTTGGTAAATATCTCGAAATGGAGATAAATATTAAAGTAAAACGTAAGCGCCAGGGCCGATTAAAGCTACACCAACTGCAACAGCGATTAACATTAAATTATACTCAAATCCGTTTTGTGTTACCCAGTAACCATTTTTTCCGTGAACTGTGAAGATGGCTACTAACATTGTTCCGACGATAAATAATGAACCAATTGCAGTGAAAATACCTGATGCGAATAAGAAACCACCTAATAGTTCAGTTGCACCTGCCATAAATGCCATAAAGACACCAGGGCGTAAACCGATTGATTCCATCCAGCCGCCTGTTCCTTTTAAGCCGTACCCACCGAACCAACCGAATAATTTTTGAGCACCATGACCCATGAATGTAATTCCTATAATAAGACGAATAATAAGAAGACCGAAATCCATCATTTTTAAAAACCTCCTAAAAGTTATTAACTTACCTTATGTAAGTAATAATAAAATAGTTACTTACTTTAGTCAAGTGAATTTCGAAAAAAGTTTGAAAGAAATTTTACAAAGTAACAACAAAAAATAAAATGTAGTAAAGACCTCTAGACAAGTTAGGTAAAAAAAGAGAAAATATAAGTAGAAGTTAACTTCTCATTGTTATTCAGACAATCAGAATTGACTGGAATTTTGTGAGGCGCTACAATAAGAGTCTAGTAGTAATGACATGATTTATTTCGAAAGCGTTTTTACAGTATAACATTCGAAGTATGAAGTCTTACGTGTATTTCGATCTTGAATAGAGATTGCCCTATAAACTTTTAGGTAAATTATAAGGAGGACTATCCTATGTTTAAAAAATTATTCGGTTTTGGTTCAAAAACAAATGAAGAAACAATCGTAGCTCCATTAACTGGAGCGGTGAAAAATATTGAAGAAGTACCAGATCCAGTATTCGCTGGTCGTATGATGGGTGACGGTGTTGCAATCGAGCCTACTGAAGGTGTAGTTGTATCTCCAGTTGACGGTGAAATCGTACAATTATTCCACACGAAACATGCTATTGGAATTAAAGCGAAAAACGGTACAGAAATTTTAATCCACGTTGGATTAGAAACTGTAAAAATGGAAGGTGAAGGTTTCGAAGCTCACGTTTCTGAAGGACAAGCTGTAAAAGCTGGAGATAAATTAATCTCATTCGACTTAGAATTAATTCGTGAAAAAGCGAAAAGTACAATTACTCCAATCGTTATTACAAACACAGATGCAGCTGAGTCTATTAAGACAACTATAGGTGTAACAGCTACAAAAGGTTCAACAGAAGTAATGAAAGTTACAATGAAATAATTATTGTATGAAAGGAATCTGTTTCGTATGAAATGGATTCCTTATTTTGTTTTGTAGTGTGTTCATTATGTATGGTAAAATACTTTGGGCACTTGGAAATAGGGTTTCACATATATGTGGATAAGGCGCATTTTTCTTAGAAAAAATATAAGAGAAATGCGCCTTTCGTATATTCACATTTCTTTTGTTCTATTCTAATGTACGCTATGATAAAGTGAAACTTTAATCAGTGGAGGTGGGAGTCTTACTGCCCACAAATAGCGGGATAAATGTTAGGAAACAGAAAAAAAGGGGTGGGTTTAGATGAAACGAGTGTTATTTGTTTGCACTGGAAATACATGCCGTAGTCCGATGGCTGAGGCTTTGCTTCGTCATTATGGAGAAGGTAAATTTGAAGTGCAATCTGCTGGTGTTTTCGCCTATCCTGGAAGCGATGCATCGGTACATGCAAAAGAAGCTTTAGCTGAAAAAGGAATTGCAATCAATCATGCCGCGCAGCAGGTAAACGAAACTTTGGTTGATTGGGCGGATATTGTAGTAACAATGACGGAAAACCATAAGCAAATTGTACTTGGGCATTATCCGAGTGTTGAAAAGAAATTGGATACATTATATGGATTAACTGAGGGTGTAAATAAGGATATTTCAGATCCATTTGGCGGATCGCTTTCTATTTATAAAGAAACGTTAGAAGAGATGGAAAAACTTGTACAAACTTTACTGAAAAAACATTCAGAAGGTTGATGTTTCGTGTATAATACGATATTGGAGATCACTTCGTTTCATTAAAGATAGCGAGTGTGAAATGAAGATAATTGTTTGAAACTTTGGAGGGGTAAAAATGAAAGTAGTAGTAGCATCTGATCACGGCGGTATGAATATCCGTAAAGAACTTGTAAGTTTATTAGAAGAGTTAAATATTGAATATATTGATTTAGGTTGTGAATGTGAAGCTGGTTCTGTTGATTACCCTGATTTTGCGTTTCCAGCAGCAGAAATGGTCGCGAATGGTGAAGTGGATCGTGGCATTTTAGTTTGTGGGACAGGCATTGGTATGTCAATCGCAGCAAACAAAGTAAATGGTATTCGTTGTGCATTAGTTCATGATACTTTCAGTGCGAAAGCGACGAGAGAGCATAATGACACTAACATGTTAGCAATGGGCGAGCGTGTAATTGGAGCTGGTCTAGCGCGTGATATCGCAAAAATTTGGCTAACAACTGACTATGAAGGTGGCCGTCACGAAAACCGCGTAGGAAAAATTAAAACGTACGAAACAAAGTAATAGATTCTAACTATAAGTAGTATGAAATATAATTTGGTGAACCAACCTGCGAAAGGAAGAGGCGTAATGACAGAAATCGTAAAGGTAAGAGAACAGCTGCAAATGTCGCTTTCTGATTTCCAAGAACAAGCCACGCTGCAAAGTGGTCAAATTTTTGTAGTGGGGTGTAGCACGAGCGAAGTGCTAGGTGAAAGAATTGGAACATCAGGAACGATGGAAGTGGCAGAGGCGATTTTTTCTGAATTAAAACAATTTCAAGAACGAACAGGTATTGAATTGGCGTTTCAATGTTGTGAGCATTTAAATCGTGCTTTAGTAGTTGAGAGAGATGTAGCGATGAAATATCAATTTGAAATTGTAACAGTTACGCCTGTTAGATCAGCAGGTGGTGCATTAGCGACGTATGCGTATCACAATTTTAAAGATCCGGTGGTAATTGAGTTTATTAAAGCAGATGCAGGAATGGATATTGGCGATACATTTATCGGTATGCATTTAAAGCATGTAGCTGTACCGGTTCGTACAAGTGTGAAGGAAATAGGAAGTGCGCATGTAACGATGGCGAAAACACGTGGGAAACTAATAGGTGGAGCGCGTGCTGTTTATGCGGCAAATGAAGAAGCTATTCCTTGCCGTTAAACATGAAAAATTATAAAGTCGTATAACAGCTTTATATCGAAAGATAAAAGGTATGTGGTCTGACTTTATAATAGAAGAAAGAAAAGACCAATTTCGGTCTTTTTTTTTCTTTTATGATATAGAAAGTCATGTTAGAATGTAGTTGAAAACATGAAGGTTCGAAAGAATTACAACCTGAATTTTCGTTTTTTCTGAATAAATGAGAAAAAACTATTGGGAATCGATGTAATTCGTTCAGAAAAGGGGGATTTTGGTGGATCATTTAAAACGTCAAGATGAAAAGGTATTTGCTGCAATTGAGGCAGAACTAGGAAGACAGCGTTCAAAGATTGAGTTAATTGCTTCGGAAAACTTCGTAAGTGAAGCAGTAATGGAGGCGCAAGGTTCTGTTTTAACGAATAAGTATGCTGAAGGATATCCTGGAAAACGTTACTATGGTGGTTGTGAACACGTAGACGTAGTAGAAGATATCGCACGTGATCGCGCGAAAGAAATTTTTGGCGCAGAGCATGTAAATGTTCAACCACATTCTGGTGCACAAGCGAACATGGCAGTATACTTCACGATTCTAGAGCAAGGCGATACAGTACTTGGTATGAATTTATCTCATGGTGGTCACTTAACACACGGAAGCCCTGTTAACTTCAGTGGAGTACAATATAATTTCGTAGAATATGGCGTGGATGCTGAATCTCACCGTATTAATTACGATGATGTATTAGCAAAAGCGAAAGAACATAAACCAAAATTAATCGTTGCAGGTGCAAGTGCATATCCTCGTGTTATCGATTTCAAACGATTCCGTGAGATTGCAGATGAAGTGGGCGCATACTTAATGGTTGATATGGCACATATCGCTGGTTTAGTAGCAGCTGGTTTACATCCAAACCCAGTACCACATGCACATTTCGTTACAACGACAACACATAAAACATTACGTGGTCCACGTGGTGGTATGATTTTATGTGAAGAGCAATTTGCAAAACAAATTGATAAATCAATCTTCCCTGGTATCCAAGGTGGCCCACTTATGCATGTAATTGCTGCAAAAGCTGTTGCATTTGGTGAGACACTGCAAGATGAGTTTAAAACATATGCACAAAATATCATTAATAATGCGAACCGCTTAGCTGAAGGTCTTCAAAAAGAAGGACTTACACTTGTTTCTGGTGGAACAGACAATCATTTAATCTTGATTGACGTTCGTAACTTAGAAATTACAGGTAAAGTAGCAGAGCACGTATTAGATGAAGTTGGTATTACAGTGAACAAAAATACAATTCCATTTGAAACAGCAAGCCCATTTGTAACAAGCGGCGTACGTATCGGTACAGCAGCTGTAACATCTCGTGGTTTCGGTTTAGAAGAAATGGATGAAATTGCAGCAATTATTGCTCATACATTAAAAAATCATGAGAATGAAGCTGAACTAGAAGAAGCGCGCAAACGTGTAGAAGCGTTAACGAGCAAATTCCCAATGTATACAAATCTATAATAGATTGAAAAGGACTGCTGGAACGTAATTGTTTTAGTAGTCTTTTTTTGTGGACATATATTATTTTTAAAGTATGTATACAAATGATGAATAAATTTTGGCGATATAATGAAGGATACAGCTCCCATAATTGGTAAAGATACTAGATAGATTCATCGCAAAATCATGATTTTGCCAAATTTGCCCTTGAATATTAGTAGCGTTTTCTTTACAATCGTAAATAGTGTAAAAAAGCGTGTAAACGCATGAATATCATCTAAAGGAGAGATTCACATGGGAAAACTGTATGTATTTGATCACCCGTTAATTCAACATAAGATTACATATATTCGCGATAAGAATACAGGTACGAAAGATTTTCGTGAATTAGTGGACGAAGTAGCAAGCTTAATGGCTTTCGAGATTACTCGTGACCTTCCACTTAAAGACATTGAAATTGAAACGCCTGTAAGCAAAGCGACAACAAAAGTGATCGCTGGTAAAAAACTTGGTTTAATTCCGATTTTACGTGCAGGTTTAGGAATGGTTGATGGAATTCTGAAATTAATTCCAGCAGCAAAAGTAGGACACGTTGGTTTATACCGTGACCCTGAAACATTGCAACCGGTAGAATACTATGTGAAACTTCCAACGGATGTAGAAGAGCGTGACTTTATCGTACTAGATCCGATGCTAGCAACAGGTGGTTCTGCAGCTGAAGCAATTAATTCTCTGAAAAAGCGCGGTGCAAAGCAAATTAAATTAATGTGTATCGTAGCTGCTCCAGAAGGAGTAAAAGTAGTACAGGAAGAGCATCCTGATGTTGATATTTATGTAGCAGCATTAGATGAGAAGTTAAATGACCATGGTTATGTAGTTCCAGGTCTTGGTGATGCTGGTGACCGTTTATTCGGAACGAAGTAAGACAACAGACGAGAGGGGGATTCCCCGCTCGTTTTTTTTTCGCCCTCAGCGAGCAGGGGAGGGGGAGATAAATATACAGGCTATATACAACATAAGTTATATACACATCACATATAATATAGAAGTCTTACGTCTCGGGGACACTATATTATGGAAGGAAAGCGCTATATCTTAAAAATGTAATAGTGACAAACTTGTGAACGTTTTCTTCTATTATAAATAGAAAACTGTTGGAAATTGCATATCTATAACCAGTATTTAGAAGGGGAACGTTTTCATTTTTGGGAGGAAATGCCTAATACTCAAATTTTTTGATTTTTTACGATTTCTCGTTGACACTGTTAATACCCTATTGTATGCTAACAACGGGGATAGATGGTAGGGCTTTCAGTGACAAAAATACATCTATTCCGTGACGAAAATGTAAACTTTTTATTTTGTATAGAATTTATGCAGAAAAATGAGTTATTATTAACACATCGTGAATGAGGGTCACATATTGGAGGGATGAATCCTTGCAAAAAAACGATCGCAGCCATATAAAAGCGTATGCTTTAATGTCAGGAATTCTTGCTCAGTTAGTTGGTTCTATTCTTATTGGAATCTTTGGTGGGCAATGGATTGATAATAAGGTTGGAACGTTTCCATTGTTTCTTATTATAGGGTTATTACTCGGGTTAGGAACAGGGGTATACGCAATGATTCGACTCATTCGACATTACTATTCGGGAGAGCAATGATGATAGACGTACATGGACTTGTCCAAAGACAAAAGAAATATATGTACTACTTGCTTGCGCTTCTAGTGCTAGGATGGGGACTTACCTCTTACAAGGATGTATTTCTTGGGCTGATTATCGGAACGATTTTCAGTTTTCTTAGTTTGCGCATCATTGCACGTAGAACAGACAAGCTGTTAGATCGCGTAACAAATGGAGAAAACGTGAAGTTTAAAGCAACAGCGGTAAGTACATATTCAAGATTCGCCACGATTGGGTTATTAATTTTATTTGCAGCCAAATATCAAGAATTAATTGCGATGTGGGGCTTAGGTGTAGGATTGCTGACAGGATACCTTGTCATGATCATAGATTTTCTTTATTTAGAGTATACGAGCAGGGAAGAGAGGTGAATTACTAGTGGAACACGGTAAATTAGTTGAATTTCTAGGTTTAACGTTCGATTTGTCATCAGTTATGATGGTTACTGTAGCAGCAGTTATTGTTTTCTTAATCGCTGTTATCGGAACTCGCAGCTTAGCGCTTCGCCCAACCGGGATGCAAAACTTCATGGAATGGGTGTTTGACTTCGTGAAAGGGATTATCAATAGTACGATGGACTGGAAAACAGGTGGACGTTTCTTAACGCTTGGCGTTACGCTTATCATGTTTATCATCGTATCGAACTTCCTTGGTTTACCATTCATGTATTCAACAGTTGAGGCTGGCGAACATATTGCATGGTGGAGATCACCAACGTCTGATCCAGCAGTTGCATTAACATTAGCCGTGATGGTAGTTACCCTCACCCATTATTATGGAATTAAGATGAAGGGTACGAAAGAATATGCTAAAGGTTATTTCCAACCTATGAAATTCTTATTCCCATTAAAGGTTATTGAGGAGTTTGCTAACACATTAACGTTAGGTCTTCGTTTATTTGGTAACATTTATGCAGGTGAAATCCTGTTAGGATTACTTGCTAAGTTAGGCGGAGCATCATTCCTTGGAGCATTAGGTGCACTTGTACCGATGTTAGCATGGATGGGATTCAGCGTATTCGTTGGATCAATCCAGTCATTTATTTTCGTTATGTTAACGATGGTTTATATGGCTCATAAAGTAAGCCATGACCATTAATATAATTTAAGTAAGAAAAAATTTATTTTTTTATAATACAAAGGAGGACAAATTAAATGAGTTTAGGTGTAATCGCAGCTGCAATTGCAATTGGTTTATCAGCATTAGGTGCAGGTATTGGTAACGGTCTTATCGTATCACGTACAATCGAAGGTGTTGCTCGTCAACCAGAATTAAAAGGCGCACTTCAAACAATTATGTTCATCGGGGTTGCATTAGTTGAGGCACTTCCAATTATCGGTGTAGTTATTGCTTTCATCGTAATGAACAAATAAGGGAGACTCCCCTTACATAGATGGCGAAGAGTGTTTTTTGAACTTTCTTCGCCATTGCTTTATGAACGAAACGTATGTCTTTTTTTTTCATATGATCAATTTAGATATTTTGAAGGGAGTGAATCCTTGTGCCAACTTTATTATTAGGGGCTTCCATTCCATTTGGAACGATTGCTTATACATTGTTCGTTTTCTTACTTCTATTAGTAATGCTACGCAAATTTGCGTGGGGTCCTTTAATGGGAATTATGAAAGAACGTGAAGAGCATGTTACTAATGAAATCGACGCTGCAGAAAGAAGTAACGCTGAAGCGAAGAAATTAGTAGAAGAACAACGTGAAATGTTAAAACAATCGCGTGTTGAAGCACAAGAGTTAATCGAAAGAGCGAAGAAACAAGCTGTAGATCAAAAAGATGTTATTGTTGCTGCTGCGAAAGAAGAAGCAGAATCAATTAAAACATCTGCTGTACAAGAAATTCAACGCGAAAAAGAGCAAGCAATTGCTGCTTTACAAGAACAAGTCGCTTCTTTATCTGTTCAAATTGCTTCTAAAGTAATTGAAAAAGAGTTAAAAGAAGAAGATCAAGTTAAGTTAATTCGCGATTATATTAAAGAAGTAGGAGAAGCGCGATGAGCAATGGGATTGTAGCAAAACGTTATGCTGTCGCTCTTTTTAAAATTGCAAAAGAAAAACACGTATTAGAAATGTTTGAAGAAGAGTTACGCCTTGTACAAAACGTTTATGTAAAGAACGGAGAACTACATAGCTTTTTAACACAACCGAACATTTCAAAAGAGCAGAAGAAAACGTTTCTTGCGAACGTATTCGCATCTGTTTCTGAATCTATTTTAAATACGTTATACATTTTAATTGATAACAAGCGTATTGATATCCTACCTGAAATTGCAGATGAATATGTTGTTCTTGCTAATGAAGAACGTAACGTAGCGGATGCAACTGTATATTCTATTCGTCTTCTATCAGAAGAAGAAAAACTTAACATTGCAGAAGCATTTGCAAAAAAAACAGGAAAAGATGCAATTCGCGTGAAAAATGTTGTGGATGAAGATTTACTAGGCGGCATTAAAGTACGTATTGGAAATCGCATTTACGACGGAAGCTTACAAGGAAAATTAGCACGTATTCAGCGTGAATTAATGAAGAATAGATAGGGGTGAAGCACATGAGCATCAGAGCTGAAGAAATTAGCGCACTGATAAAGCAACAAATCGAGAACTATCAGTCTGAAATCGAAGTGAGTGATGTTGGTACAGTTATCCAAGTTGGTGACGGTATCGCGCGTGCTCATGGTCTTGATAACGTTATGGCTGGTGAACTTGTAGAGTTCTCTAACGGCGTTATGGGACTAGCACAGAACTTAGAGGAAAACAACGTAGGTATCATTATTTTAGGACCTTACACAGAAATCCGTGAAGGTGACGAAGTTCGTCGTACTGGTCGCATCATGCAAGTACCAGTAGGAAAAGAACTAATCGGTCGTGTTGTAAACCCATTAGGTCAACCAGTTGATGGTTTAGGCCCAATCAATACAACAAATACTCGTCCAATCGAAAGTCCAGCACCAGGTGTAATGGATCGTAAATCTGTTCATGAGCCACTTCAAACAGGTATTAAAGCGATCGATGCTCTTGTACCAATTGGCCGTGGTCAACGTGAGTTAATCATCGGTGACCGCCAAACAGGTAAAACAGCAGTTGCACTTGATACGATCATTAATCAAAAAGATGAAGATATGATTTGTATTTATGTAGCTATCGGACAAAAAGAATCAACTGTACGTAACGTAGTAGAAACACTACGTAAGCACGGTGCATTAGATTACACAATCGTTGTAACTGCATCAGCTTCTCAACCAGCTCCATTATTATACCTAGCTGCTTATGCTGGTGTAACAATGGGTGAAGAGTTCATGTACAATGGTAAACACGTATTAGTAGTATATGATGACTTATCAAAACAAGCAGCGGCTTACCGTGAGCTTTCATTACTATTACGTCGTCCTCCAGGTCGTGAAGCTTATCCAGGGGATGTATTCTACTTACATTCTCGCTTATTAGAGCGTGCAGCAAAATTAAGTGATGCAAGAGGCGGCGGTTCTTTAACTGCACTACCTTTCATCGAAACACAAGCAGGGGACGTATCAGCTTACATCCCAACAAACGTAATCTCTATTACGGATGGACAAATCTTCTTACAATCTGACCTATTCTTCTCTGGCGTACGTCCAGCGATCGATGCGGGTACTTCTGTATCTCGTGTAGGTGGATCTGCTCAGATTAAAGCGATGAGTAAAGTATCAGGTACACTTCGTCTTGACCTTGCATCTTACCGTGAGTTAGAAGCGTTCGCTCAGTTCGGTTCTGACCTTGATAAAGCAACACAAGCGAAATTAAACCGTGGTGCTCGTACTGTTGAGGTATTAAAACAAGGATTACACAAACCGTTACGTGTAGAGAAACAAGTTATCATTCTTTACGCTTTAACACGTGGATTCCTAGATGATATCCCAGTAGTAGATATCACTCGTTTCGAAGAAGAATTCCATGCTTGGTTAGATTCTAATGCTACTGACTTATTAGAAGAAATTCGCACAACTAAGAAACTTGCGGATGACGACAAATTTGCAGCGGCAATTAACGGATTTAAAAAAGTATTCGTAGCTTCTGAATAATAAAAGCGTAAGCGGCTCGTCAAGCTGCTGGAGCTAGATAATATATATAGGCATCTCAATTTCTGAGATTGCTGACGGTTATGTAAAGGAAAAGAGTAGGTGCACCTATTCTTTTCCTTCAATCATGAGCAAGGATATCTTGCAACGTAGATTAGGAAGAGGATTCTTACTAATCGTGCCAACTTCCGGAAAAAAGGTGGTGAAAACCTGTGGCATCTTTACGCGATATAAAAGCGAAGATTACCTCGACAAAGAAAACGAGTCAAATTACGAAAGCGATGGAGATGGTATCTGCATCTAAGTTAAACCGTGCAGAGCAAAATGCTAAATCTTTCGTTCCGTATATGGAAAAGATTCAAGAAGTAGTAGCGAGCATTGCGCAAGGAAGCAAAGGGATTAATCATCCAATGCTAAATGCGCGTCCTGTAAAGCGTACAGGATACATCGTTATTACATCGGATCGCGGACTAGCAGGTGGTTATAACAGTAACGTATTACGTACAGTTAGTAACGTAATTCGTGAACGTCATAATATGGATTCAAACCAATATTCAATTATTGTGCTTGGACGACTAGGACGTGATTATTTAAAACGTCGCGGCTTTAACATCATTGATGAAGTAGTTGGATTATCTGACCACCCATCATTTACTGATATTAAAGATCTTGCTACTCGAGCAATTGCGATGTTCGCAGATGGTGCTTATGATGAGCTGTATATTTACTACAACCATTATGTAAGTAAAATTTCACAAGAAGTAACGGAAAATAAAATTTTACCGCTTACTGATGTGGCGTCTGATAAACCGACGACAGCTTATGAATTCGAACCTTCTGAAGAAGAGATTTTAAAAGTATTATTGCCACAATACGCAGAAAGCTTAGTGTACGGTGCATTACTAGACGGTAAAGCAAGTGAGCACGCGGCGCGTATGACAGCAATGAAGAGTGCTACAGACAACGCAATGGAAGTTATCGATTCACTTACACTTTCATTCAACCGTGCACGTCAAGCAGCGATTACGCAAGAAATTACGGAAATCGTTGGTGGAGCAGCAGCGTTAGAATAGTATTAAAAAGCGTAGGCGGTTCTTTCAGGAGAACCGCGAAAGCTACACTAATATAAAAATTAAAAGCCGACTTCTCTTAGAAAGCTGGCTAATTAAAAGAAAGCTAGGAGGGAACCCGATGAATAAAGGGCGCGTTACGCAAATCATGGGTCCGGTTGTAGATGTTAAGTTTGATGGCGGAAAGCTACCAGAAATCTACAACGCCCTTACGGTAAAACAAAGCAACGAAAACGGAGCAAGCATTAACTTAACATTTGAAGTTGCACTTCATTTAGGTGATGACACAGTTCGTACAGTTGCAATGTCTTCCACAGATGGACTTGTTCGTGGCACAGAAGTAGAAGATACTGGTAAAGCAATCTCTGTACCAGTTGGTGATGCAACACTTGGTCGTGTATTCAACGTATTAGGTGATGCAATTGACTTAGATGGTGAACTTCCTGCGGATGTACACCGTGATCCAATTCACCGTCAAGCACCTGCATTCGAAGAATTATCTACTAAAGTAGAAATTCTTGAAACTGGTATTAAAGTAGTAGACTTACTTGCTCCTTACATTAAGGGTGGTAAGATCGGTCTATTCGGTGGTGCCGGTGTAGGTAAAACAGTATTAATTCAGGAATTAATCAATAACATCGCACAAGAGCATGGTGGTATCTCTGTATTCGCTGGTGTAGGTGAGCGTACTCGTGAGGGTAATGACTTATACCATGAAATGAGCGATTCTGGCGTAATCAAGAAAACTGCGATGGTATTCGGACAAATGAATGAGCCACCTGGAGCACGTCAACGTGTTGCATTAACAGGTTTAACAATGGCTGAGCATTTCCGTGATGAGCAAGGACAAGATGTACTATTGTTCATCGATAACATCTTCCGTTTCACGCAAGCAGGTTCTGAAGTATCTGCCCTTCTTGGTCGTATGCCATCTGCGGTAGGTTACCAACCAACACTTGCAACAGAAATGGGTCAATTACAAGAGCGTATTACATCTACAAATAAAGGATCTATCACGTCTATCCAAGCGGTATATGTACCAGCCGATGACTATACGGATCCAGCACCAGCTACAACGTTCGCTCACTTAGATGCAACAACAAACTTAGAGCGTCGTTTAACACAAATGGGTATTTACCCAGCCGTAGATCCATTAGCATCTACATCTCGTGCACTTTCTCCAGAAATTGTAGGAGAAGAGCATTATGAAGTAGCTCGTAAAGTGCAACAAACTTTACAACGTTATAAAGAGCTTCAAGATATCATCGCTATCTTAGGTATGGATGAGTTATCTGAAGAAGATAAGTTAGTTGTACATCGTGCTCGTCGTATTCAATTCTTCTTATCTCAAAACTTCCACGTAGCTGAGCAGTTTACAGGTCAAAAAGGTTCTTACGTACCTGTAAAAAATACAGTTAGTGGCTTCAAAGAAATTCTAGAAGGAAAATATGATGACCTTCCAGAAGATGCATTCCGCTTAGTAGGTAGCATTGAAGAAGTTATTGAAAACGCGAAGAAAATGATGGCGTAAGGCCTTAGGAGGGACGAATTATGAAGACATTTCCAGTCAGTATTGTAACTCCTGATGGACCGGTTTACGAAAAAGAAGTAGAAATGGTAAGCGTAAAAGCAGAGAGTGGGGAAATGGGGATCTTACCAGGTCACATTCCAACTGTTGCACCGTTAAAAATTAGTGCGGTTCGTCTGAAAAATGGTGGGCACACTGATTATGTAGCAGTAAGTGGTGGCTTTATCGAAGTTCGTCCAGATAAAGTAACTATATTATCATCATCTGCTGAAGAAGCAAACCATATCGATATCCATCGTGCAAATGAATCGAAACGTCGCGCTGAGCAACGTATGCAAGATAAACAAGCACATGTTGACTTTAGACGTGCAGAAATGGCTTTGCAGCGTGCTGTGAACCGTTTAAACGTTTCCGATATGAAGTAAAAAAATCCGTAAGGGCTCTTGCCTTTACGGATTTTTTATGTAGTTTATCCCGCGTTAACGGGCAGTAAAACTCCCACCTCTAAATTTGGCTGGAGCAAAGAAGTTAGGTGGGAGATCAACTGCCCGTAAACGCCCGATTGGTTAAACTAATAATCAGTGGGGGAT
>NZ_BOQD01000149.1 GCF_018332515.1 Bacillus hominis
ACATCATATTGGTATGATAGAAACAGAGATATATGTAAAGGAGACAAAGACTCAATATGTGGATGAACTTGTAATGATTAGAAATTAGATAGATAAATTTTTCTCTCATAAGTGAGGGTTTATTTAGCTATCTGTAAATCATTCAAGGACTGCATATTTGGCTTGTACATCCCTTTTGTAAGGATAGATACCTATGTTGGGAAATTTATATCTCTTATATATAATATGCGTCCTTTAAACTTGGAGGAGTATATGATGAATCAATTAAAAAATAAAGTAGCAGTTGTTACAGGTGTTAGTCGTCTAGATGGTATAGGAGCAGCTATTTGTAAAGAGTTAGCTGAGTCTGGATATGATATATTTTTTACGTACTGGACGAATTATGATAAAGAGATGCCTTGGGGCGTTGATCAAAATGAACAAATACAATTAAAAGAAGAGCTGTTGCAAAACGGTGTTAAAGTATCAAGTACGGAGTTAGATTTAACTCAGAACGATGCACCAAAGCAGCTTATAAATAAAGTTACTGAACAATTAGGGTACCCCCATATATTAATTAATAATGCAGCGTATTCTACGAATAATGATTTCTCTAATTTGACTGCCGAAGAGTTGGATAAGCATTACATGGTAAATGTCCGTGGGACTACATTGTTAAGTAGTGAGTTTGCACGTGGATTCAAGAAGAAGTCCGGTGGTAGAATCGTTAATATTACTTCGGGACAATTTAAAGGGCCTATGGCCGGAGAGTTAGCGTATGCAACAACGAAGGGAGCTATTGATGCTCTTACTAGTACGTTGTCAGCTGAGGTGGCTCATTTAGGAATAACAGTGAATGCAATTAATCCAGGTCCAACTGATACAGGCTGGATGAATGAAGAGATAAAACAAGGATTAAAGCCGATGTTCCCTTTTGGTAGAATTGGTGAGCCAAAGGATGCAGCAAGACTCATTAAGTTTTTAGTAAGTGAAGAAGCAGGATGGATTACTGGACAAGTTATTCATTCAGAAGGTGGATTTAAAAGATAAAGTGAAACTTTAATCAGTGGGGGTCTTACTGCCCACAAATAGCGGGATAAAAAGAAGGTATCTCACCCTAGTGAGATACCTTCTTTTTTAATCTTTCTTCAATCTTCGTGCAACACCATTCCCTAAAGACTGCAATCCTTGAACGAGGATAATTAAAATAAAGACTGTTGCATACATTACTTCAGGTTCGTAGCGTAAGTGCCCGAAGCGATATGCTAAGTCCCCTAGCCCGCCAGCACCTACAAGTCCAGCCATTGCTGTTGCACCAATTAAGCCAATGGTTGCGATTGTTAATCCGAGTACAAGAGAAGGGCGAGCTTCTTTAACCATGACGTGCCAAATAATTTTTATAGTAGAGACTCCCATTGCTTGATATGCTTCAATGACGCCGCGATCTACTTCTAATAAAGCAGTTTCCATTAAACGTGCAATATAAGGAGCTGTGAAGACGACAAGTGGTACGATAACACCTTGCACGCCAATGGATGTTCCCATTAGAAACTTTGTAAAAGGTAAAATGAAGAATAATAGAATGATAAATGGAAGAGAGCGAATGACATTAATAACTGTATTAAGAATAGGATAGATAATTTTATTTTCTCGCTGTCCACCAGGTCTCGTTAAAACAAGTGTGACACCGAGTGGTAATGCAATAAGGATAGAGATAAGTAGTGAAATAGATGTCATTTGAAATGTTTGAATTGTTGCTTCCCATATTACGTTACCCCATTCATCCAAAAAGGACTTGTTTTCCATAATCTGTTCTACCTCCTTCTACGACGATTCCTTTCTCTTGTAAGAATGATAAAGCACGGTGTACTTCATTTTCTTCACCTTGCATATGAACGATAAGTTTCCCATATGCTTCATGTTTTAGCTGTGTAATATTACCGGATAGAATGTTCGGATATACTTGGAAACGTTTTGTAGCGACAGCTAACGCCGGTTCCCCTGAAGAGGTCCCTATAAATGAAAGTGTTACGATCTCACCAGTGCTTTGTAGCTCTTTCTGTACTTCTTCTGGAATCTTCGCTGCGAATGCACTATTTACAAATTTTTTCGTTGTTACATGTTGTGGATTTGTGAAAATATCTTTCACAGTCCCGCTTTCGACTACAGATCCATGTTCCATAACGGCAACTTGGTCACATATACGCTGGATGACATTCATTTCATGTGTAATTAATAAAATTGTAATCCCGATTTCTTCATTAATCTTTAGTAATAGGTCAAGAATAGAATCCGTTGTTTCTGGATCTAAAGCACTCGTTGCTTCGTCGCTTAATAACACTTCAGGTTCATGTGATAGTGCACGTGCAATGGCAACACGCTGCTTCTGACCACCAGAAAGTTCACTCGGATAGGCATCTTTTCGATTAAAAAGATCGACAATACGTAAATACTTTTCTACCCTTTTTTCAATTTCATTTTTGGGAAGACCAGATAGACGTAACGGTAATGCGATATTTTCATAAACTGTCACAGTTTTAAGTAAGTTGAAGCCTTGAAAAATCATCCCGATTTTTTGTCTCGATTTTGCTAGTTCTTTTGCTGATAAAGTTGTTAAGTCTTGGCCGTTTACAATGATATTTCCTGTTGTTGGTTTTTCTAATAAATTTACACATCGAATTAATGTACTTTTACCAGCGCCACTATATCCAATGATTCCAAATACTTCGCCCTTTTTTACTTGAAGGGAAGTAGACTTAAGAGCTTCTACATTCCCTTTTTTTGTTGTAAATACTTTGGATACGTTTTTTAATTCAATCATTATAGTCAGCTCCTACCAAGACGGTAAAACAGAACCATCGAATTTTTTCTCAATGAAATCTTTTACTTCTTTAGATTGATAAGCTTTCTTTAATTTATTTACAACTGCATCATCTTTGTTCTCTGTGCGAACAACAACCCAGTTCACATATGGTGAATCTTTTCCTTCGCGGAAAATAGAATCTTTCGCTGGACTTAATTTTGCGCCTAATGCAAAGTTTGTATTAATCGCAGCAGCTTTCACTTCACTTAGCTGCGTTGGTAATTGAGATGCCTCTAATTCAACAATCTTTAAATTCTTCGGATTTACAATTACATCTTTTGCAGTCGCTTTTTCTGTAGCCTTTGGATCAACTTTTAAAACGCCTGCTTTTTCAAATAGCTTTAAAGCGCGAAGTTCATTTGTTGGATCGTTTGGGACAGCAATTGCGTCGCCCTCTTTTAAGTCTTTTACATCTTTTATGTCTTTAGAATATACGCCCATAGGGAATGTTACTGTTGAAAATACTTCAGTTAATTTCATGTTTCGTTCGGCTTTAAATACATCTAAATAAGATTTAGTTTGATAGCTATTTACATCAAGGCTTTTTTCATCTAAAGATACGTTCGGTGCTACGTAATCATTAAATACCTTTACATCAATTTCGAGCCCGTCTTTTGCTGCAACTTCTTTCACCTTTTCAAAAATTTGTTCATGCGGCCCGCCTGTTACACCAACGGTAATCTTTTTCTCATCTAATGCTTTTACCTCTTTATCAGAATTAGCACCACATGCACCTAGCAATAATACAGCTCCACTTACAATACTTAATAATACCTTTTTCATCTATAATTCCCCCTTAATATACGTTCCAAAATAAAAAGCACCTCTCCAAAATAAGAGAGGTGCCGAATAGACGAAATAGGTTCCTCTCTTATCTTCCAAAACGAAAATCGTTCTGCAGGAATTAGCACCTTAGCTTATACGTTATAAGCTCGGTTGCCGGGCATCATCGGGCCAGTCCCTCCGCCACTCTTGATAAGAGTATGTGTATGTAGTTTTTAAATATGGTACTAATAGTAAATCTTACAAAAAGAATTGTCAACATTATTTTCTGAATATATTTTATTTTAAGGAAATAGAAATATTACCTTTTTTATGTCCTATCTCTACGTACGTATGGGCCTCTGAAATTTCTTCTAACGGGTAAGTTCTATCAATAACAGGCTTTAGATTTTCTGTTTCAGTTAGTTTTTTTAGTAGAAACATATCTTCTTTACTTACTTTTGCCATCATTCCATTAACAGATACATATTTACCAGTAGGCGTTAATACTTTTTTCCCAAGGGACCTTTTATGTTTTCCAACTGCATCAAATATAATATCATAGCATGTGCCCTGCTTAGTAAAATCTTCTTTCGTATAATCAATTACTTTATCAGCCCCTAAAGATTGCACTAGTTCAAAATTTGAATTACTACAAACTGCCGTAACGGTCGCTCCGAAATATTTAGCAAGTTGTACGGCAGCTGTTCCTACTGACCCAGAGGCACCATATATCAGCACTTGTTGCCCTTTTTTTATAAGGCCCTTTCTCAGGAAGTACAATGCTGAAGTTGCGCCAAAAGGAATAACTGCAGCTTCTTCATACGTCACATTGGTAGGTTTTAATGCTATTAATCCACTTTCATGCACGCATGTGTATTCGGCATAACCACCGAGGTTTAGTTCTGTTAATGCAAAAACTGGATCTCCTTTTTTAAATTGAGTTACATCTGTTCCTATTTCTTCGATTTCACCGGATAATTCTACGCCGAGTATAGGTTTTCTCGGTTTTCTGAAACCTAATATGATCCGCATAGGAACCCAAAATAAGAGGGGGCTATTAAAGCCACGTATTCTACAATCTCCAGTCGTTACACTTGTTGCGTGAATTTTAACTAATACTTCATTCTTTTTAGGTTTAGGCTTTTCTATATTTTGGAGCTTTAGAACATTAGGTGGTCCATACTTTGTGCAAATAATAGCTTTCATAATGACCTCCTGAAGTTATTTGTTTTTCTTTACATCATATTTAAGTGTTTCTTTAAACATGTTGTTATGAGAGGAATAAAATTAGATGGAAATATTTAAAAATATATGGATTTAAAAGGAAAATAAATGATATCCTTTTGGAAAGGAGGGGGAATTATGAAAAAACTTATTTTAACTTCTAGTTTAGTCTTTGCAGTTATTTTAGGTGCAGGGTGTAGTAATGAGAAAACAACAAAAACTGATGAACCGAAAAAAGAATCGGTACAAAAAGAAAAGGAATTAGCAGCGAAGGATGTTTTCAAGAAAGCGAATGAAGCTTTTAAAAACGAAGAAAATGTAACGATGACATATGATGTAGGGATAAAAGCTGAAGGAACAGAGATGAATATTCTAAAGGCTAAAATGCAATTAGAGCCAAAGAAAAAGAATTCTCGCTCTGAAATGAATGTTTCTGGTACAGATGTTGTAGTTTATGCTGTGGATGGTAAAGTTGCTGGTCAGGTGAAAAATCCTAATACAGGAGAAGTTATATCTGTACCGGAGGAGCAATTAAATGCTAGCGGAATGAAAGCAACTCAAGATATTGTAGATAATTTAGAAGTGCCAGCAGTAGTTGTAGATAAAATGAAGATGGAGAAAAGCGGAGACAAATATAAACTGAAGTTCATATTAAAAGGGCAAGAAACAGAAAGTATGTTAGCTAGCATGGATGAAACGCAGAAGAAAATGCTACAAGCACAAAATGCAAAGATAGAAGAAGTGGATGCAGAATATATCATTACAAAAGATTTTAAATATGAATCAGCGAAGATAGATATGATTATGAGTAGTAATGGTGAGAATAAGGCACACATTATTACGAATGCAAAATATACATCGTACGAAAAGTTTGAGCCAATACAATTGCCAGCAGCAAAGTAACAGTCTTGATGAGGGAGGGACCTAAAACAAAGGGTCTCTCTCTTTTTTGTTAATACCTTCTTCGTAGGAAAATAGGTACAATATGAAGAGGAAGAACGTTAGAAGAGGAGAGTGCCATTTGAAAAAAAGAAAGGTAGCAGTTGTAATTGTAGCGTATACAGTGTTGCTCACAACATCTATATATACATACAAAGAGCAACTGAATCATCCTATTATGAGTGATGTAGGAAAGTTGCTTCCAACGAAAATTAAACGTGTTGAAAATGCTGAGGATGAAAGTTCATTAAAAAAGTTAGTGCAAGATGCGAATGTTTCTGGAGAGAAGATTTCTATTGCAGGTATGCAACATAGTCAAGGCGGGCAGACGTATTATCCGAACGGTACGATGCTTGATATGAAAGGGTATAATGAAATATTAGAATTCGATCCGGAGAAGAAGAGGATTAGGGTGCAAAGCGGTGTCACATGGAATGATATTCAAAAGAAAATCAATCCATATGGTCTTGCAGTTCAAGTGATGCAATCTCAAAATATTTTTACTGTTGGTGGTTCATTAAGTGTAAATGTACATGGGCGTGATATTCGTCATGAAGCATTGATTGATACAGTAGAGTCATTCAGATTGTTAATGGCAGATGGTACGGTGCGTAATGTAAGTAGAAAAGAAAATGCTGATTTGTTTCCGTATGTAATTGGTGGATACGGATTGTTTGGTGTGATTTTAGATGTGACGCTACAGTTAACAAACGATGAATTGTATGAAACGCATACGAAGGTACTAGATTATAAAGAATACTCTTCATACTTTAAGAATAAAGTGCGAAGGGACGAGAATATACGTATGCATTTAGCACGTATTTCTGTTGCCCCGAATTCATTTTTAAAAGAAATGTATGTGACAGATTATGTACTGGCAGAAGATCAACAGAAGTTGAAAGAGTACAGCAAATTAAAAGAAGAAAATATTATAGCTGCGCCGAAATTTTTGCTCGGGTTATCACGTTATAGTGACTGGGGAAAGGGCGCATTTTGGGATATACAAAGAAGTTATTTTGAACGTACAGATGGTAAGTACGAAACGCGAAATAACGTAATGAGATCTGATAGTGCTTTTATGGAATACGATAATCCAAACTTGACCGAAGTTTTACAAGAGTACTTTGTACCGATAGATGGTTTTGCAGAGTATATAGATGATTTACGAATTGTTTTAAACGAAGAGGAATTAAACCTTCTTAACATTACAATCCGCTATGTAGAAAAGAATGAGAATGCGGTGCTATCTTATGCGAAAGATGATATGTTTGCGCTTGTGCTTCTAATTAATCAAGGGCGTTCTGAGGATGAAATAAAGAAAACAAAAGTGGTCATTCAAAAGATGATTGATGTTACGTTAAAGCATAATGGAAGTTATTATTTACCGTATTATTCTTATCCGGCAAAGGAGCAACTAAAGAAAGCATATCCTCGTATAGAAGAATTCCTTCAGAAGAAGAAGGAAGTAGACCCAGAGGAAAGGTTTGTGAATTTATTTTATAAGGAGTATAGCAAATGACATATAGAAGATTTGTAGCGTCACAAAGCATTATTATGATGGCGGGAAGTATGGTATTTCCTTTTTACATTCTATTGCTTCGAAATGTTGGGAATAGCTTCTCGCAATTTGGCTGGGCGTACGGCTTATTTGCCTTAACTTCAGCTCTAGTATATCCGTTAGTTGGAAGAATCTCTGATAGAGTAGGTGATAGAAAGTTATTAATTATATACGCCTGGTCCATGGCTATATTAATGCTTTGTTTCCCTATTGCAACAGAAGTTTGGCATGTATACATTCTCCAAATTTTAATGGGTATTTTAGGTGCTGTGCAGCGCAATACGGAGAAGACATCGTTAGCACGAAAGGTAGAACAGAAAAAAGCTGGTTATGAGATTGGAAAATATCATGTGTGGACATCGGTTGGAGGAGCAGTAGCAGTTATTGCAACTGGATATTTAGTAGATTTCTTTACGATTGGCACCATTTTTTATATTGCATCTATTTTATATGCAGTGAGTGGAATTGTATTAAGTAGCAAAAAAATATAATCATACCCATTTTTACCTGATTACCCTTTATTTGTTATACTTATGGAGAAGACAAAAGAAAAGGGGACATTGCCTTTGATGAAATTTATAATTTTAGCTATTCTCACTTTGTTTTTGATTCCATGGACTAGAAGCGGTAATAAAATTCGCGCGGTGGATAAAGGAGGAAATGAGAAAGTTGTAAAGGGTAAGAAATCATCTATTTTAGTTATTCCTGTTTTATTTTGGATAGGTATTGCAATCTATGAATATTTCTGGCTAATTGATGATCGGGCAGATTCTATTCTTACTCATTATTCTGTTGCAGTAGCGATTTTAATTGGGCTTGTTTTATTTTCACAAGAGCAGGTAGGGAAATTAGAAGGTACGTTAAAAGGACTTCTAATGTTTGTTTTACTCGCAAGTTACGGCTATTTTGGTTATTTGCACGATATAGTAATCTCGCAAAAGAAATATGATTCTGTTGTTAAGGTAGAGAAAGATATTTCAGAGCCATTTACTGAAAATGACCAACCGTTTACAGTTCCGCCTAAAACAGCGGAAAATAAAATGAAAAAGGTATTTGGTGATATTCCGAAAGTAGCTTATTTTGAGCTAGGGGAATTAACGCCACAAATGGTAAATGGTGAAGCCTTGTATGTAGCACCGATAGAAGTTTCGGGATTTTTTAAAGCACGTAAAGCGGAAACAATTCCGGGTTACGTAACGATGTCAGGTACAAATCCTGATGCGGAAGCGAAATTACATCTTGGATATAAAATGAAGTATGTACCAAGCATGTTTTTCGGTAATAAATTAGAACGTGTCGTTCGAAAAGCAGAGCCAGATTTAGTTTTTAAAGGGAAACCAAAATTTGAAGTTGATGATAAAGGAAAACCGTATTATACAATGACGTACGGTGAGTTTATTTCAGGAAGATCAGGGTTTGAAGTAGAAGGCGTTGTCGTTGTTGATGCACAAACAGGTGATGTGAAACGATATGGTAAAGGGAATGCGCCTAAATTCGTTGATGGTGTATTAAATCATGAAACAGCATCTACGTTAAATACGTACTTTGGGAAATATATTCACGGATTTTGGAATACGAAATTCTCACAAACTGATATGAAGATTCCGACTGAGTGGGGGACGAAGGAAGGCGTTACGCCAATCTTCGGAAAAGATGGTAGACTGTATTACTTTACAGACTTTACCTCTCCGAAAGAAGGAGTAGATTCTGCCCTCGGTTATTCATTAGTCGACGCACGTACAGGAAAGTTGTATTACTATAACGGAAAAGAAGTAAAGGGCATTATGGATGGTTCGGCTGCTACAGAAGTAGTGGATAATTCCTTTAAGAGAGAGAAATGGCATGGAACGATGCCGGTTATTTATAACGTATACGGTAAACCTTCTTGGATTGTACCGGTTATCGATGACGGGGGATTAGTACGTGCTCATACTGTTATATATGCTTCTAATGCAAAAGTATTTGCAACAGGTTCGACGCAAAAAGAAGCACTTGAGAATTATAAAAATGCGCTGAGCGGAAGTGGTGATTCATTTAGACCGACTTCAAATGGGAAAGAAGCGCAAAAAGAAGGTACTGTACAACGTGTGTATAAAGAAAAATCAGGTGAAAATACGATTGTGTATGTACTGTTAGAAAACGAGCAAAAAGTATTTATGGTACCGGCGAAGAAATTCCCATATGCAATGTTTACAGAGGTAGGAGATCCAATTCAAATCACATATTTAGACACAGGAGAAATGATGGCATCTGTATCTAAATTTACAAATAGTAATTTGAAAAAGTAAAGCGATAGAGATTCTATCGCTTTTTTTACATTATTAAACAGGAAAACACGGTATACTTGACGTATATTTATGTTGTAACTATAATTGTTACGATTCGGTGTTTATATGAAAGGGTGAATGAAAAAAGTGAATGGAGTTAATCACGAAGTATATAAACCTGTAAAGACAAACAGGTTATGGATGATTCTTGTATTAGGAACACTTACGGCAATTGGGCCATTATCTATTGATATGTATTTGCCTTCTTTACCAAAGTTAACGGATGATTTACAAACGGGTGCATCCCTTGCGCAGCTTACATTAACTGCTTGTTTGCTTGGACTTTCAGTAGGACAGTTATTTGTTGGTTCAATTAGTGACATTTACGGAAGGCGCAAACCTCTTATTATCGCTCTTATTATTTATGTTGCCTCTTCTTTACTTTGTGCTGTTGCACCATCGATTTGGAGTTTAGTGCTTTTACGTTTCTTACAAGGTGCTTCAGGATCTGCTGGTATTGTTATATCACGTGCAATGGTACGTGATATGTATTCAGGTTCTGAAATGACGAAGTTTTTCTCATTACTTATGTTAGTAAACGGAGCAGCACCTATTTTAGCACCGATTATTGGAGGGCAATTATTACAGTTCACATCATGGCGCGGTGTCTTTATCGTTCTTGGAGCAATTAGTGTATTCATGCTAATATCAGCTACTTTCGTATTACGTGAAACATTACCTCCTGAAGAAAGAGAGACAGGTGGATTATCAGGAACGCTGGCAACATACGGAAAGCTTTTGAAAGATCGTTTATTTATGGGTTATGCATTGTCGCAAGGGTTAGTAACAGCAGCAATGTTTGCTTATATTTCTGGTTCACCGTTCGTGTTGCAAAATATATACGGGGCATCACCACAACAGTTTAGTTTGTTCTTTGCGATTAACGGTATTGGTATTATTATCGCTAGCCAAGTTACTGGCCGCTTAGCGGGGAAAGTTAATGAGAAAACTTTATTTGTTGCTGGTATTATTATTGCGGCTGTTGGCGGTCTATCGTTACTACTTACAATCGCACTTGGAATAGGGCTAATCGGTGTTTTATGCTCGCTATTCCTTGTCGTATCAAGTGTTGGGGTTGTATCAACAACTGGCTTCTCGTTAGCGATGAGAAATCAAAAACAAGCAGCAGGAACAGCATCAGCTTTACTAGGTTTATTACAGTTCATTTCAGGAGCGCTTGTTGCACCGCTAGTAGGTATTGGTGGAAGCAATACAGCACTTCCTATGGGTGTTGTTATTGCGCTTTGTGAAATGGGAGCCGTGTTGTGTTATTTATTCATGGCAAGAAGAAGTGAGAAACAGTTTGAATTGCAACAACAAAATTTAGAGGCTTAACAAAAAAGAGTTGATTCAAAGGAAATATTTGAATCAACTCTTTTTTCATTTCTTTGAAATAACTTCTATTTATTTGTAAGTTGATAGAGTAAACTGATGCAAAAGTTATTTGCATAAAGTGACGATACTGTGACAAAAATGTTGGTATACATATTACGATGTTGTCTTAAGTGTAAAAAGTAGGATGTTCTCGGTATAATAACAAGTGGAGATAAAAGAAACTATAATGAGTAGTAGCTGTAGATAAAAGGAGAATTCGAGATGAAGAAGGTTTTAGGTATTGCTGTAATGGGAAGTATGATCCTTCTAGCAGGGTGTAATGGAAGTAAAGATACGAAAGAACCACAAAAATCGCAAGAAAAGGTAGAGCAATCTACTGAACAAACAGAAGAGATGAAAGCATATCTGGCAGTACATGAAAAATACGATATAAAAATGAATAAAGAAATTAATAAAGCACTGCAGTTATTTGAAGTGGCAAAAGAAAAGGGCGGTAAGGAAATAACTAATGCTAAATATAAGGAAGACGTGCAAAATGTAACAACGGGTATGTTAGAAGATATAGATCATATGCGTAAAGAAATTCATGTACCGAAGTCGAAAGAACAAGAACATGAAATGTATGTTGGTTTCTTAAATGAATCGGAACAAGCGATGAAAAAATTACAGAAGTTAGCTAAAGAAGAAGATTCATCGTTGATTCGTGATATAGAAATTAATTTTTCAACAGCATCGACATACTATAAACGTTTCCAGGAAGAAACGAAAAAATAACCTTGCATACGCAAGGTTATTTTTTCTTCTTACCATCTCCGTCTTCATCTTTGCATACTAATACTTTTTGTTTCACGTCCAGATTTTTGGGTGGGAGTCTTACTGCCCGTAAAAGCCCGATTGATGAGGGCTAATAATCAATGGGGGATGAAGAAAACCCCCACTGATTAAAGTTTCACTTTAGTATAAGTTGTAATTTCGATAACTAACGTAATTAAAAACTGATTTTTCTAAATATATCCAATTTGATTGACTTTTCATTTTTTCAGAATTATAATTCGAAATATACAATTTGAACCAAATAATAATATAGCAATTTACTTATCCAGAGAGGTAGAGGGACTGGCCCTATGACACCTCAGCAGCGGGTTCTGAAATATGAACACCGTGCTAATTCCAGCAAGCAAGTCTTGAAAGATAAGTGATGGGCCTTTGTTTATTAAGCCTTGATCTTATTTTTTAAGATCAAGGCTTTTTGTATTCTAAAAAGAGAAAGGGAGTAAGGGGAAAAATACGTTAGTAAAACAAAGTAATTTTATGTGTTTAGGGGGTTATTGGAGTGTATGTTATTAAAAAACTATCAGTTATGGTGTTTACACTATGGATCATTACCACAGTAACATTTTTGATTATGCACATTATTCCAGGGGATCCGTTTTCATCGGATGCAAAGATCTTTCCGGCGGAAGTTGTGCAGAATATGAGGGCGAAGTATCACCTTGATGAACCGTTATGGAATCAATATGTTGCTTATTTAGATGGCGTAGTTCATTTTGATTTTGGTGAATCGGTTCAATCTACGGGACAAGGCGTATCAGAAATTATAACAACCGGTTTTGGCCCATCAGCAATTATTGGTCTACAAGCACTTGTTATTTCGTTGTTAGTTGGGATTGCTGCAGGTACGTTTGCTGCTCTATATCATGGCAAAGTAATTGATTATAGTGTAAGTTTTCTTGCAATTATTGGTATTTCTATTCCGAGTTTTATTTTAGCGCCACTATTTATACAAGTATTCGCTATTCAATTTGAATTATTACCGGTTGCGTCTTGGGGTAATTTCGAGCATACAGTATTACCATCCTTCGCATTGGCGTTAGGGCCGATTGCGGTTATTACAAGGTTTGTTCGCTCTAATATGATTGAAGTTTTGCAGAGTGATTATATTAAGTTAGCGAGGGCGAAGGGTATACCAATTAAAAAGATTATTATAAGACATGCTCTTCGCAACGCGCTTGTTCCAGTACTTACATTTATTGGACCGTTAATGGCTGGGCTTTTAACAGGAACATTCGTTATTGAAAAGATCTTTGCAATTCCTGGTCTAGGAAAATATTTTGTAGATAGTATTTTTAATCGAGATTATCCGGTGATTATGGGAACGACCATTTTCTATAGTGCGCTATTAATTGTATGTATTTTTATTACAGATATTATTCATCGTATTGTTGATCCGCGCATTCGTTCTATTACGTAAGGAGGGGGATGTTTAAATGGGGGCTTATGAAATTAATGACGGGTTATTAACGAATGAAGAGAAGAAAGAATTAACGATAAATAAAGATCAGCAAACGATTAGCCGAAAGAAAGAAGTATTTCGTAAATTTGTATCAAATCCAATCGCAGTTTTAGGGACAGTAACGTTATTACTAATTATTATTTTCTCTCTTATTGGTGAAAGTTTAACGCCATTCACTGCGAGTGAACAAGTAAAAGAAGCAACAAACTTACCACCTAGTAGTGAGCATTGGTTCGGAACAGATGATTTAGGGAGAGACATATGGGCGCGTACTTGGGCTGGAGGGAAAATATCACTAACAGTTGGATTAGTAGCGGCTGCCCTTGATATAGGATTAGGTGTACTAATCGGTGGCTTTAGTGGATATGTGAGAGGACGTAATCGCCTTGGAACGTTAATTGACGAGTGGATTATAAGAGGGATTGAAGTACTATACGGTATCCCATATTTATTAATTGTTATTTTACTATTAATCGTTATGAAACCAGGACTTTTTACAATTATAATCGCCCTTGCATTAACGGGATGGATTGGCATGGCGCGTCTCATTAGAGCACAAGTCTTATCTTTGAAACAAAGAGAATTTGTTATCGCAGCAGAACGGTTAGGTACATCGCATATGAAGATTATATATGGACATATCATTCCGAACTTAACAGGTATTATTATCGTAAATTTATCATTTACAATTCCAGCAGCTATTTTCTCGGAATCATTTTTAAGCTTTATCGGACTTGGGGTACAATCACCAGCAGCGAGTTGGGGGACGATGACGAACGATGCACTAGGAACATTATTGAGCGGAGAGTGGTGGCAGCTATTCTTCCCAGCAATCATGATTGCACTCATTATGTTCGCATTTAATGCAATTGGTGATGGTTTGCAAGATGCAATTGATCCGAAGATTGTAAAACGAAATCGAAAGGAGAAAAAACATGGGACAGCTCTTATCTTTAGAAAACGTAACGTTAGCCGTTGAAAAAGAGAATAGTAAGCAAGCAATTGTGAAGCATGTTTCCTTTTCTATTAACGAAGGTGAAATAGTTGCACTTGTAGGAGAAAGTGGTTCGGGAAAAAGTGTTACAGCGCAATCTATTATCGGCTTAAACCAAGAATCAATTCATATCGATGCTGGAAATGTATCTTTCGAATCGAAGGAGTTAACTAATTTACAAGAATCCGAGTGGAATCAAGTTCGCGGGAAAGATATTTCCTTTATCTTTCAAGATCCGCTTTCATCTTTAAATCCAACGATGAAGGTAGGTAGACAAATTACAGAAGTGATTTTACAGCATGAAAAGAAATCGAAAAAAGAAGCAAAAAAAATTGCGATTAATTTACTAAATGATTTAGGGATACATGAAGCAGAGAAACGCTTTGAACAATATCCACATCAATTAAGCGGGGGGATGAGGCAGCGTATTTGTTTAGCAATTGCATTTGCCTGTCATCCAAAGCTTGTTATTGCAGATGAGCCGACAACAGCGTTAGATGTAACGATTCAGAAACAAATTATGGGGCTATTAAAAGAGCGGAAAGAAAAACAAAATACGAGTATTTTATTAATTACTCATGATTTGGCACTTGTGCGTGAAGTAGCGGATCGAGTAGTTGTTATGTATGGGGGACGTGTTGTCGAGAAAGGAACGATAGACGAGGTAATAGGTTCTCCTAAACATCCATATACGAAAAGCTTATTACAAGCAATTCCGAATATGGATGATTCTGAAAAAGTATTACGTGCAATAGAAGGAACGACACCTTCTATTGAAACATTAAATAGCTTTGGTTGTCCGTTTGTAAATCGTTGCCCAGTAGCGATAAAAGAATGTATTCATCGATTCCCAGAGAGAACAACATATTCTGAGGAGCATAGTTCGCATTGTTGGCAGCACATTCTGGAGCATAATAAAGCGAAATCAAAAGAGAAGGTGAATGCCTCATGACGACAGATTTAATTACTGTAAAGCAAGTAACGAAAACGTATGGAAGTAAAAATAAAGAAATCGCAGCGTTAAAAGGTATATCACTTTCTATCCCGAAAGGAACAACGCTTGGCATTATTGGAGAAAGTGGTTCTGGAAAGACAACACTTGGTAAGCTCATAGCTGGGATAGAGCGTCCAACGTCTGGTGAAATTGATTATAACGGTCAAGTTGTTCACAAGCTGAAGTCAGCTCATAAGCGGGATTTCTTACAGAAAGTACAGTTCATTTTTCAAGATTCCACAGCTGCATTAAATCCGCGCTGGAAAGTACGCGATATTGTAACAGAAGGCTATATTTCATTCGGTTTAGGCGATAAAGGATTGAAAGATAAAGTCGCAGGTGATGCACTAGAGCGTGTTGGATTAGATAGACGATATATTGATCGATATCCACATGAATTTAGCGGGGGACAACGTCAACGTATCGCTATTGCAAGAGCGTTATTATGTGAGCCAGAAGTTTTAATCCTTGATGAACCAATTTCAGCATTAGATGTTTCACTGCAAATCCAAATTGTACATCTGCTGCAAAAGATTCAAAAGGAACAAGGCTATACATATTTATTTATCGCACATGATTTACCGATGGTTCACTATTTATGTGAAAAAGTGGCTGTCTTATATAAAGGAGAACTTGTTGAATTTGGAAATACGGACGAAGTGTTCCGTAATCCACAACATTCTTATACAAAAACATTATTAGCATCAACACCAAAAATTTCAGGTTAAAGGAGAATGTAGGATGAAGAAGTTTTTACTGTTTGTCATTATGACTGTTTTAGCAATAACTTCTGTTGCGTGCGGTAAGAAAGAGACGCAAAAGGCGAGTGCTGGTAAGGGAGAAGGGGATCGATTAGTAACGAATATTGGTAGTGATCCATACACGCTTGATTCCGCTATTGCGACAGATACTACTTCGAGATATGTAATTGGGAATTTATTTTCAAGTCTATATACTGAGGATAACAATGGGAAAATCCATAATGAGTTAGCGGATAAAGAAGAAGTAAATGCTGATGGGACTGAATATACAATTCATTTAAAGAAAGATATTAAATGGTCAGATGGTTCTCCTGTTACAGCAAATGATTTTGAGTTTGCATGGAAGCGATTATTAAATCCGAAAACGGGTTCTATGAATGCGACAGAAATGTATTTTATTAAAGGTGCAGAGGCATATAATACTGGAAAAGGTGAAGAGGGACAAGTTGGGATTCAAGTGGTTAATCCTCAAACATTAAAAGTAACACTTGAATATCCAGTTGCTTCTTTCAAACAAAAACTAGCAAGTTCATTATTTATTCCATTATCTAAAAAATCAATTGATGATAATAATAAATTAAAAACAGATCCAAAAGAGTTAATTACGAACGGACCATTCACGTTAAAAGAATGGAAGCATAACCAAGCAATTACAGTACAAAAAAATAAAGAATACTATGATAAAAAGGTAACATTAAAAGAAATTGAGTTTCGTATTATTCCAGACTCTAAAACAGCGTATCAATTATTTAAATCAAAAGAATTAGATTTACTAAGTGGTTTACCACAAGAGATGATTGAGAAAGAAAAAGAAAATAAAGAATATAAACGTGTTGCAGGATTTTCATCTTATATTTATTCCTTTAACGTAGAAAAAGAGCCATTTACAAATGCGAAAGTACGTAAAGCATTTTCATTAGCAGTTGATCGTAAATTTATCGTTGAAAAATTGTATAAAAATAATGCACAAGCAGCATATGCATTCGTTCCAGAAGGGGCAAAAACACAAGGTGGTCGTGATTTCCGTAAAGAAAAAGGCGATTATGTAAAATTTGATCCAGCGGAAGCGAAAAAACTATTAGAAGAAGGTATGAAAGAGCAAGGATGGTCTACATTACCTGAAGTAACATTAAAATTCACTACAGATACACAACATAAAAAAGTAGCAGAAGCAATGCAAGAAATGTTTAAGAAAAACCTTGGTGTAGATATTAAATTAGAAAATAAAGAGTGGAAGAGTTACATCGACACATACAAGCAAAGTGATTTCCAATTAGCTTATATGGGATGGGGAGGTTCTAACTTAGACCCTAGTGCCCGTTTAGAATTATATGCAGGTGATGGTCCAAGTAACTATGCGAAATGGTACAATAAAGAATTTGATAATTTAATTAATCAAGCAAAAACAGAACAAGATGAAAATAAACGTTTTGATATATTGCATAAAGCAGAAGACATTATGTTTGATGAAACACCATTAATCCCAATTATTTTCCCAAGTGCTTCATATTTACAAAAACCATCAGTATCTGGCGTCCAATTCATTATCGGTTCTAGTCCAGAACTAAGATACGTAAAAATTAAAAAATAAAGAAGTAGGCAACCGCCTACTTCTTTATTTTATTTCTCTTTTATATTCTTTTTTCGTTCCGTCAGAGAAGACAACTTCTAAAGCGAATTTTTGATAGTCTTTATCAAGTTTGAATACATTTACTACTTGATCAATTACTTCTTGATCCGGTGTGTTTTTATCAAATTTTAACTCTTGTAGAAGAGGGCTTAATTTTGTAATAGCCTCGTCGCCTGTGAGCTTTACATCTGTTTTATGGTCTTCAATTTTTGCTTCCATTTTCTTATCCGCGGCTACATTTTTATAATCAGCTTCGTAGTCTTTCTTCGTATCTTGATAGTCTGCTTTTAAATCAAATTCATTAAAGTTTAGTTTTAAATCTGCAGGAGCCTCATTTTTTGCTTCTTCAGTTGTCTTTTTATTAGAAGTTGCATCTTCTTTTGCAGGAGCTTTACATCCTGTTAATGCAGGTACTAGCATAAGAGCTAATAAAGCTGATAGTAAAATTCTCATCATAAATTCCTCCTTAAGGTAACTTTGTTCTATACAAGTTTTTCCCAATTTCATGTAATTATGTATGTGTTGAAAATAAATTATTTTCTTATAGATTCAAGGATTAATCCGCAATTTAAATCAAAAAGGATTTGTATGTATATGGTAAATTGAAGTTGTGAGGAGGTACTGAAATGCAAAAAGACGCGAAAGAGAATTATTGACAATTATTAAAAAAGTAATATAATCAAAATGTAAGTGATCACTTGCATGAGGAAGAGAGGGTTTTATGGCGCGCTCAAAGACAGCAGAAAAAATTATTCAAGCGGCGATTGAATTAGTGAAAGAAAAAGGATATACGGCAGCAACGACGAAGGAAATTGCAATGCGTGCTGGTGTTAATGAAGTAACGATATTTCGTAATTTTAAAAGTAAAAAAGGTGTAATTGAAGCAGCTGTTGCTGAGTTTTCATATGTACCGCATTTAAAACAGTTTTTACAAACAGAAATTGTGTGGGAATTAGAAACGGATTTAAAAAACTTAGCAAGGCATTATCATAGATTTTTAAATAGCATAAAAGATATTATTTTTATCGGTATACGTGAGGCCAGAGAATTTCCTGAATTAGATGAGGAAATCTCTAAAATTCCACAAGGATTAAAAGAGGAATTAATAATTTATTTTGCCAAGATGCAGGAACAGGGCAAGATTATTCATACAAATATTGAAGCGCAAGTAATGAATTTTATATGGATTAATTTTGGTTATTACCTATCTAAATTGCGTTTTGAAAACCGATTTATGGAAATTGATGATGAGAAATTTATTGAGAATAATATAGTTTTATATGCTAGGGCTTTAAGACCCTAGTATTTATTTAAAATAAAATGCAAGTAAGTACTTGCTTGCAGAGTGGGGAGAGAGAAGATGAATGCATTAAAACAATTTTTAAAATTACCTGGTACGTATGTAGGAGTAGTAGTGGCGTTATCGTTCCAACTTATTTTCTTTTGTGTGTGGTTAACGGCGTATGATGGAGTGAACGAAAGAGCAGATCAAATGCGTATTGCTATTGTGAATGAGGATGGAAATATAGGGAGTAAAATAGCAGAAGGCTTACAGAGAAATCTACCATTTCAAGTGAAGAAAGAACGGTCTATGGAAAAAGCAAATGAAAAAATGAATGACCATATGTATGATATGATTCTTGAAATTCCTGCTTCTTTTTCAAAAGATATAAATGAAACAGGAAAAACAAATTTAAACTTCCACATTAATCAAGCGAATCCCATGATGGCGAAGCAAATGATGGAAGGAGCAGCAAAACAAATTCGAGATAATGTAAATAAGGAAATAGCAAGTTATAAGAAACAAGCGATTGTGGAGAAATTACAAGCTGTAGGACCTGAGAATGTGGAAGTGATAAAAGGTTTAACAGGAGATTCAATTGGCTTTACAGTTCATAAAGTAAATGATGCAAAAGGATTTTCAGTTAATATGGTACCACTAATGATTGTATTAGCATCATTTGTAGGAGCAATGGTTATGAGCATGGAATTATCAAAAGTTGCAAAAGAAGTAGAGAACGGTTGGAGTAATTTCATATCACGACAAATCATTAACGGTACAGTATCAATTTTGCTTGCATGTATTACAATTGGTTTGATGAAGGGATTCCAAATTGAAGTGCACGAAACAGTATGGAGTATATGGGTGTTTCAAGCGATAGTCTTCTTTACATTTCTTTCATTAACACAAATGTTTATAACTGTCTTTGGAAATGTAGGTATGATTTTTAATATTATCTCACTATCGTTACAACTTGTAAGTTCGGGGGTAATAGTGCCACATGAGATGCTTTCTAAAACATATCAAATAATCGGTGAGTTATTTCCCGCAACATACGCAGCGAATGGTTATTATACAATAATATTTGGCGGAGTTAATTTAGAGAAAAATATTATTTCATTATTGTTTGTTATTTTAGTTACACAATCGGTAGCGGGAATCGCTATAGTTATAAAAGGAATGGTAAAGGGGAGAAGTTCTATAGTTAAAGAAGTATAAAATAAAAAAGGTATCCTTCAATTGGATACCTTTTTTATGGTACTTATTATTTTGCAACTTCTGTCCACTTGTAGTTAAATTCACCGCCGAAGTCAGTTGTTACAAGTCCTTTAATAAATCCGCGTTGTAAGTAAGAGCGGCCTTGTTGGTATAAAGGAGCGACAGCGCCATCTTGTAATAAGATTTTTTCAGCTTGTTTCATTGCTTCAAAGCGCGCTTTTTCATCACCAGCTAAATCAGTTTTTACTTTATGAATTAGCTCGTCGTAATCTTTGTTAGAGTATTTATCAAAGTTATAAGCACTATCTGTTGTAAATAAATCTAAGAATGTAATAGGATCCGCGAAGTCAGGGCCCCAGCCGTCAATTCCGATTTCATAATCACCACTTAATAGTAGTTTCAACTGTTGTTTACGTGGTTGCGGTTTTAAATTCACTGTTAATCCATCTAGATTCTTTTCTAGTTCACCTTTTAAATATTCGCCAGTCTTTTTAGCTAAAGCATTATCACTTGTTAATAGTTCAAGTGTTACTTTGTCAGTACCGAGTTCTTGCTTCGCTTTTTTCCAGTTTTCTTTCGCCAATTTCACATCATCTTTGACTAGATTTCCGTTTTCTTTACGGAAGTCGTTGCCTTCTGGACTTTTTGCGAATTTCGCAGGAACCATTCCTTCAGCTGGAATTGCACCGTTATTTAAAATTGTTTCTACGTATGCTTTTTTATTCATTGCTCCGTTAATAGCAAGGCGTGCATGTTGATTTTTTAATGTTGCACTTTTTTGATTTAGTCGTAAGAATTGAATACCAACTTCAGCGCGTTCTTTGAAGTTTGGATCGCCCTTATATTTATCAACAAACTCCGCAGTTAAAGCAACGCGATCAATTTGTCCTGAATCATATAAGTTAACTTCTGTAGACTTATCTTTAACGACATTGAAGTTAATTTCTTCTAATTTTACAGTTTTAGCATCCCAATAGTTAGGGTTCTTCTTTAACTGGAAGCTTTGTTCGTGTTTCCAGTTATCTAATGTGAAAGCACCGTTGTAAATTAAATGATTTGTTTCTAAACCGTATTTATCACCTTGAGATTTTAAGTAATCTTCATTAATTGGTAAGAATGTTGAGAATGTCGTTAAGTTTAAGAAGTAGGGAACAGGACGATCTAGTTGTACTTCTAAAGTTTTGTCATCAAGAGCCTTGACACCTAATTGATCAACGGGTAATTGTTTTTGATTTATTTGTTTCGCATTCTGTATGTCGAAGAATAAGAATGCATATTCAGCTGCTGTATCAGGATTTACGGCACGTTGCCAAGCGAAGACAAAGTCTTTTGCTGTAACAGGAGTACCGTTTGACCATTTCGAATCACGAAGATGGAATGTGTATTTTGTTTTATCGGGACTAATATCAACCGATTCAGCAACACCAGGAATAGGTTTATTATCTTCTCCGATTGCATATAAACCTTCAAAAACATTTCGCATTACGTTCATGGATTCCCCATCCGTTGCTTTTGCAACATCCATTGTTGGAATTTCTGAAGCAAATGATAAGTTAATTACTTGTTTATTATTTGCTTTATCATTTGCTTTCGCTCCGTTTGCATTATCTTTATTTCCCCCGCAAGCAGTTAGTAGTAGACTTGCCCCTAAAACAGATGCAACAACAGGTACAACTTTTTTCTTCATTGTTCGTTCCTCCCTAAATGTGTTGTTCGTAACGTCATAATGTCCATGTCTTGGAGTGTAGCTATAGAAGAGAAAACCTATTATGGATATGTGTATGTAGGTAGTCAGGTGTTCTATATGTATATACATGTTGAACTATAATCTATCGTTATATGTTTCAACGTAGTAGACATTATATTTTGATGGTTAAATATTTTGTTTCTTTGATTATTTAGAATATTAACACTGGAAAGAACTATATGTCAATAATAAAGATAGAATGTTAATTTCTTGAAATAATATATTGAAAAAGTAGATTCCCGTCTATTAAGGAACCTACTTTTAATGCATTTTGTGAAAAAATAATTAGTATGGTGGAATAACGTTGGTCAAAGTTACAATTTATTTTTCAATTTTTGCCCACTTGAAGTTTAATTGACCTGCAAAGTCTACTTGCACAATGCCTTTCACATACGAACGTTCTAAATAAGATTCTCCTTTTTGGTAAAGAGGAGCGATAACAGAGTCTTTAAATAATATTTTCTCGGATGCTAGTAATGCTTCCCAGCGAGCTTTTTCATCACCAGCTAAAGTTGTTTTCACTTTTGCTATTGTTTCATCAAACTCCTTATTAGAGTAATGATCTAAGTTATAAGGGTTATTCGTTGTAAATAGCTCAAGGAATGTAATTGGATCCGCAAAGTCAGGGCTCCAGCCATCAATTCCGATTTCGTAGTCACCTTTTAATAAAAGCGAAACTTGTTGCTTACGCGGTTGTGGTTTTATATTTACTGTTAAGCCATCTAAATTCTTTTCTAGTTGTCCTTTTAAGAATTCACCAGTTTTCTTCTCAAGGTCACTATCACTTGTTAATAATTCTAACGTTATTTTTTCAGATCCAAGTTCTTGTTTTGCCTTTTTCCATAATTCTTGTGCCGATTTTGTATCAACCTTTGTTAAATCGCCGTTTGCAACGCGGAAGTCTTTTCCGTCAGGTCCTTTCGCAAAGTTTTTTGGCACGAGACCAAAGGTTGGTGTAGAGCCATCATTTAATAACGTATTTACAAAGGATTTTCTATCGATTGTTTGATCGATTGCTTGTCGTGCAGAAACGTTTTGGAGTACTTTGTTTTGTTGATTCATACGTAAAAATTGTACGCCTACGTTCGGACGCTCTTTAAAGTTAGCATCTTTTTTATATTTATCAACGAAGTCAGATGTTAGTTTTATACGGTCTAATTGTTTAGATTCGAATAAATTTACTTCTGTCGATTTTTCTTTTACGACGTTAAAATTGATTTCTTCCAGTTTGACATTATCTTTATCCCAATAGGTAGGGTTTTTCTTGAATTTAAAGCTTTGTTCGTGCTTCCAATCGCTTAGTGTAAAAGCGCCGTTGTACAAAATTGTATTATCTTCTAAAGCGTACTTATCACCTTGTGCTTTAAAGAATTCTTCGTTAATTGGTAGAAATGTTGGGAACGCTGTTAAGCTAATAAAATACGGAACAGGACGCTCTAATTCTACTTCAAACGTATGGTCATCAACTGCTTTTACACCAAGTTGATCGGCTGGAAGTTCTTTATTGTTAATCTTTGTGGCATTTTTAATATCAAAGAATAAAAATGCATATTCAGAGGCTGTTGCTGGATCAACAGCTCTTTGCCAAGCGAAGACAAAATCTTTCGCTGTAACAGGAGCACCATTTGACCATTTTGAATCTCGTAAATGGAATGTGTATTTCGTTTTATCGCCACTTACTTCATGAGATTTTGCAACGCCAGGGACAGGTTTGTTACCTTCACCAAGGTTATACAAACCTTCAAATACGTTTCTCATTACTTGACCAGAATCAGTATCTGTAGCACGAGCTGTATCCATTGTTCGTATTTCAGTAGGTGAAGATAAGTTTAAAACCTGTTTACTAGGTGCCTCGTCTTTTGCATTTGCTCCGCTTGCTTCGTTTTTATAACTACCGCAACCAGTTAATAAAATACTTACTCCTACAACTGATGCGATACCGGGTACAAACTTCTTTTTCATTTGATTTTCCTCCTAAATAATTAAGTTTGGATGATGATGAGGGAAATGAAAAATAAAAAATCCCTCTTTTCATATTGAGAAAGAGGGATTTTTACGTACAAGTTATGCACCCGTATATAAACGAAGTCCCTCATTCTATCTTTCAAGCATAAAGCTTGCAGGAAGTGGCACAGTATTCAAAATGAACCTGTTGCCGAGGTTTCAAAGGGCCAGTCCCTCCACCTCTCTTGATACAATGAGTAAACGAATAAATTTTATTAATTTTTGTGTTTCTTTGATAATTCAAAATCTTACACCTTGGATAATGAAGTGTCAACCGAATGAAGTATAGTTTAAATTTTCAGTTTTTTTAAAATGAAAACCCCACTGCATATGGCAGTGGGGTTCTTACTAGAAGTTAAAGTTATCTGGATCTGGACCGACGCGATGATTTTCATTTAAAGCTTGAATTGCTTTCATATCATCCGAGCTTAATTCAAAGTCGAAGATGTTTGCATTTTCAATAATGCGTTGTTCTTTAATTGATTTAGGAATCGTTACAACTTCGTTTTGTAAATCCCAGCGTAAAATAACTTGTGCAGTCGATTTATTATATTTTGTAGCGATTTCTTGTAATGTTGGATTATCCAGTAGTTGCCCTTGCATTAATGGTGACCAAGCTTCAAGCTGGATGTTATATTCTTTACAGAAAGTGTGTAATTCTTCTTGTGCTAAGCGTGGATGGTATTCCACTTGGTTAACCATTGGCTTAATTTCAGCGATTTCAAATACGTCTTGCAAATGGTGAATATGGAAATTACTCACACCGATAGCACGAACACGGCCATCTTTATAAAGCTTTTCTAGTGCTTTCCATGATTCAGTATACTTTCCTTTGACAGGCCAATGTACTAAATATAAATCTAAATATTCTAGGCCTAATTTTTCTAAAGTAGTTTCAAATGCTTGAAGTGTTGATTCGTAACCTTGATCGCTATTCCATACTTTTGAAGTGATGAATAGCTCTTCGCGAGGAATACCGGATTCGCGAATTGCTTGACCAACGCCTTCTTCATTTTTATAGATTGCAGCTGTATCGATGCTACGGTATCCATTTTTAATAGCTGCTTTTACAGAATCGATTACTTCTGATCCGTCTTCTACTTTAAAAACACCTAAACCGAACCAAGGCATTTCCACGCCGTTATGTAATGTTGCGTAGTCGTTTAAACTTGTTACAGTCATATTAATTCCCCCTAGCTTTTTTATTGGTTGCTTCAACTGCTTGTTGAATGACTTCTGAAAAATTATTTTCATATAGAACTTTTAAGCCTTCAGCCGTTGAACCTCCTGGTGTTGTTACTTGTTCGCGGAGCATAGCTGGATCCTGATTTTGCTGGAGCATAGCGGCAGAGCCAGCAATCATTTGAATGACAAGGTGTTTTGCTGTTTCCTCATCAATTCCATAGCTTTTCGTTGCTTCAATTAACCCTTCAGCAAAGTGATAGAGAAAAGCAGGTGCACTACCAGTAACTGCAGTAAGTTGGTGAACTTCCTCTTCGGTACAAAACTGCGAGGTACCGATACCTTTTAAAAGAAGTTGTAACGTTTCATGATGTATATCATTTACGGAATTTCCCGTCGTATATAGGGAGATAGACTTTCCAATTCCAGCAGCTGTATTTGGCATAATCCAGGCAACAGGTGTCCCTTGAGGAAGTCTTTCTTCTAGATAAGATGGTCCGATTCCAGCAGCAACTGTCACGACAAATTGATCAGTTAGAAGAGGGGATAACTCCTGTAATAACTGTTCATGTGCAGCTGGTGGCATTGCTAAAACAATCGTATCAACGGATGTAATATGCTGCTTCCAATCTGTAGTGATGGACACATTATATTGCCCTTGTAATTGTTCTAACTTTTCTATGTTGCTTCGGTTGGAAACGATGATTTCTTCAATGTATTCTTTACTTGTTTTGAGTAATCCGGAAAATATAGCTTCTGCCATACGACCGGCACCAATAAATAAAATTCGATGTTTTTTAAGCATGTCCTTTATTCCTTTCTAGTAGAGATATGTTATAAAAAACGATACCATTTTTAAAAGTGAGTTGTAAAAGAAAAAGCCTAATTTTATTTGTATTTCGAACCTTTGTCCTTATTTTGTATAGGATATTGTGTACTAAATATATACAGAGGGGAAGTTAAAGATGAGAGAGGAATATTTTAACAAACGGAATATCCATTGTGACAAATTTATGCCTCCTATTGCATTACCATGTCCAATAGAAGTAATAGGCCCAACAGGTCCAACAGGAAAGCCTGGTCCAATGGGCCCAGCAGGAGTTGATGGGACTAATGGGAATTGCGGATGTGATTGCTGCGCCTTAGCTATACAGGAATATTTAAGGTGCATCCCACTGCAATCAAAGATTAATGTAGGAGTGAAAAACGTAACATCGTATAAAATAGATGGAGTAATTTTAGGCGAGATAAATGAATATATGATTAAAGTAAAAAAAGAAGGTTGTGAGTATGTCATTCCAATTTGTCATATAACGAGCGTATTTGAAAGGATGGAAATGACCGCAGTATCAATGAGTGAAGTAAAAGAAAATGATGAGTGTTTCAATTGTTGTGAAGGTGCAGTGGAAAAGTTTTTGAAAGCGGTTTCTGTTGCTGATTTTTATGTGGGAAATGATTGTTTTCAATGCGCTGAGATTGTAGAGGTCCGAAATGGGGGAGTTATAGTGAAAGTGAAAGAATTAGGTATGGGAATTATTTCTATTTGTGATGTTGTCGCAATCTCAAATATTGATAAACAAAGCAATTCATCTGTATAAAAAGATTTCTAAACATTCTGTTTATTTGTTGAGTTCATAAGAATAGGTATGTTATATTAAGGAGCCGGATTTTTTAACTAGCTCCTTAATTTGATTTTTTTTCAAAAATACAAATAATAACGAAAAAAACGACTTGTGCTTAAATATAATATAGTAAAATTAACATTTAGGAGGGTGTTATGGAGAAAGATATAGATTTGACTATTGTCCTTTGTAAGGTAATAAAAGTTTATAGGGAAATGTACGGGGAAATGATTTTTAAATTTCGAAGGAAAAATAATGATTTTATTTATACGGACATTGATCCCAGACTTTTAAAGCTGATCGGGCTAAAAAGAGAAGAATTTATCAACAAGTCTCCTAGAGGAATTTTTACTAGACGAGAGACTGTCGATAAGTTGCTCGATATGTATAGAGAAGCCTATGAAGGAACAAAAGTAATTTATTGCATATTAGATCCTATGAAGAACGTATATGTAATTTCTTTAAAAAGGAAAATGAAGAACAAGGCAGTTGAAGAAGTGTATGGTCGTTGTATCATAATTACAGCGGATGATAAATTATTGGATATGACCAAAGGGGTGATTGTTTTCGATTATTCAGAATTTTATGGTTGAATAGTTTTATTTTCAACTGCTTGTCGTAACTGACGAATAATATGAATAATGAATTCCATCTCATCTTCAGTTATAGATTTTCCATCTAGGGTAATATTGTATTTGATACTTAGTTCTTTTAAATCCATATCTAAATCTTGAAGAAATTCATTTTCATCTTTTTCTTTTTTTTCTTCATCCTCATCGCTTAAAAGATACCACATGTCTACATCATAAATATTTGCTATCCTTTTTAACAATGTTAAAGATGGTGTGTAAATACCCCGTTCAATTTTAGAAAGATTACTATAATCATAATTGAGTTTTTGGGCTAGACTTTTTAAGGTATCTCCATTTTTTTTACGGAGTTCTTTAATCTTACTGTTCATTTTTTTCCCACCTTAGAAAATTGCATACAATTTTATTCTACTCAAAAAAAATTGGAAAAGGCAAACTTTTTTGAGTTTTGGTTTAATAATCAAATATATATTTTTTTTGGTATGAAAGACCAATTTTAAAAATATATATATAGAAGTTTACTTTTGCAAATATGCTGACACAGAAGGTGTTTGTATAATGTTAAATTCGTTACATTGAATGGGATAATTTATTTTAGAAATAATCCATATGTAAGGGAATAGAGTGTTAGAACGAGAGACCCATCTTTTAGATTTATAATAATTTCTATAGTGTTCTAGCTTTTCTTCCATTATAGCAGAAGAATATCTGGAAATTTGAATTTCAACAAAAAATTCCTTTTTGTCCCATAACATATATATATCGGGTTGCATAAAAGTAGATCCATATCTTTTCTCTACTTCAAAAATAGTTGGTTGTTTGTATTTGCATACGTCTATATAAAAGTTTACAATCGCCAAATAATGGTTCAATTTTTGAGAGTTAGTTTTAATTAAAGAAGGTGTTGGAAAATAAACATAAGGTTGTAATGTAGTATTAGCTTCTATATAATTTTCGCGTCTTAGCCTTTTTAAAACAAAGTTTGTTGATGTAATTGGGTTTTTTAAATCTCTAAAAAAAATTTGAGCAATTTGATCACGGGACATACAGCGGAATAGGTGTAAAGCATTAATAATTTCTTTATCACGGCATGTGAGCAAAAATAAGCCCTCCTTTTGTTGTTTATAGTAGAAACAACATTTGGGACATATGTCATACTACAGTTTCTAAAGTGAAAACAAATGTAGGGGTTACTATTGTAAGTATATATAAGAGAGTATTGTACTATTCTTAGAAAACGCGAGAAAATATCATTAAATTAGAATTAATTGATTTAAATTTATATAGAAAAAAAGCTAACTATATAAATAGTTAGCTCTTAAGCAAGAAAGGTTTTGGAGTGAAAAAATGTCTTGTAATGTATAGTATGTTTGAAAGTGATTTCTGTGCATATGTACAGAAAAAAACACCCAATTAAAGAGAAATTGGGTGTTTGGTGTTATACTTTCGTCATACCAAGTAAGACAGCACCGCCGATAATTAAAACACTGCCTAGCGCAATAAAGATCAATTGACGTTTTGTTTTCTTTTCACCTAAGAAGACAATCGCACCGAATGTTGAGATAACGATTCCAGTTTGAGATAATGGGAAGCTTGTTGCTACTCCGACACGTGGTAATGAAAGAAGTAAGAATAAGTTTCCTGTTCCCCATAGTAAACCAGATAAAGCATTACGAATTGCATATTTGTTAAATGGTTTATGTTTAGATGTCAGTACAACTGCACCAACAAACATACCAACTGCCTGTGGTAAAATAGCAGACCAACCATCAATGTTATACCAACGAATAATAATTACATATACAAGATAACCGAAAGTAGAAACAATTAAAGTAAGAAGTCCCTTTTTCAATTGTCCTGGTGGCTGTGCATTTTCTTTATCATCTAGAGATGTGAATACTACACCAACTACGATTAATAGGATTGCAATCGTTCCCAGAACAATCGTTGTAGTAGTAGTCCACTCACGAAAAGCGATAACTCCGAAGATAGTAGTTGCAACAAGCTGCATACCAGTAGAAATAGTTACAGTAGTTGAAACGCCTAGTTTTTCAACTGTTTTTAATTGGTTTACTTGTCCTAAAGCCCAGAATAAACCTGAAATAAAGCCAACAATCAAGACTGTCATTGTTAAAGTTGGTTGAGTAAATACATACATAATTGTTGCGAAGAATAGAGCACCGATTGTCATACCTACCGTTTGGCTATATGCACCACCGCCCATTTTTACGCTTACTAATAAGATGTTTCCCCATGCGATTGCAGGAAGAAGCGCTAATAAAATGTCCATTACAAGACTCCCTTCGGTTTTCTATACCAATATAATTACATATCGTTCTAACGATCGGTAATGCCCCACTAATAGAGTAGAAGATTACCGATCGCTAAAACAGGATGAAGAATTTACGATATAAATGCGTTTTCATTTCTTCATTTTTTGAAACACTTTCATATAATAACAGGAAATTACCTATTTTAGAAAGTGAATTCAAATAAAATGTATATTTAAATAAGAGGTAAAATTCAGTTATTAATTAAATCATTTTATTTTTCGGGAAATAAAAAGCAACTTTTGTCGAAAGTTGCTTTAAGAAGTAGTAATTCTTTTATTAATGAGTTGAATACATAG
>NZ_BOQD01000150.1 GCF_018332515.1 Bacillus hominis
TTAAGTTGATGGGCATGGGTAATCACCAACATAATAAAGCTTTTCACTTCAGTTTTAAAAGGAGATTGGAGTGGAGCGTGGAACGCGGTGAAAGGCATTACGTCGAGTGTAATGTCATTAATCGGAAATATCATCCAAGGGGCGATAAATTTAATTTCCGCGGTCGTGAATGGTGGGCTAAATTTAGTGAAATCTATTTTTTCTAGTGTTTTATCAGCGGTAGGTTCTCTAGTAAGTTCAATTTTTTCAGGTATATGTTCAGTCATTTCATCTGTTATGAACGCAGTAGGTAGCATCATTTCTTCAATTTGGAATGCAGCTAAGTCAGCGACTTCTAGTATCTTAAATGCTATCTATAACACAGTGACTCAAATTTTTAATAACGTGAAGTCTTTCTTGAGCGGAATTGACTTAGGGAGCATAGGAGAAAATATGATGCAAGGTCTCTTAAATGGTATAAGCTCTATGGCTGGGGCTATTTGGGACAAAATTACGGACATCGGAAATGGAATCAAAGATAAAATTTCAGGACTTTTATCGATTCACTCACCGAGTCGTTGGTTCAGGGATTTCATTGGTGTCAATATGATGAAAGGGTGGATTAATGGTATTGATGCAATGAAAGGCGCTGTACAAAGAACAACCGAACAAATGACTGAATGGATGAAACCGGAAGCTTTACAAGTAGAGACTGTATACGGAATGCCAAGAGGACTTGGTGCATACCAGACAGCTAGACCACAAGCAAGCTCAGGAAATACGGATGCCGGAACTGCTTCAAATTCTACAGCTAGTGAAAGACAACCTGCGTATATTAATATACAGCTTGGTAGACAAGAGTTTAATAGGTTCGTTGATGATATTACTGGAGAGCAAGAGGCTGTAAAAAAACGGAAAGATGTATTTTAAAGGAGGGTGGTATATTGTTAGTTTTTAATGAAATTAATTTAGAAGAATACTTTGAGCAAAAATACGAAAAAGGATTTTTTATGGTTAACGATGTAAGAGGTCGCGGAATTTTAAGTGACGAAATTAATGAGTTAACCGTACCTCACCGCCCAGGTTCATATTTTTTAAGTAAAAGGCCTCCCAAGAGAGTATTAGAAGTAGATTTCTCTCTTAAGGGAGTCTCTCTTTTTGAACTAAGGAAACGGATAGATGAATTGAATGGTCTATTAGATACAGAAGAACCTGTAAAAATTACCTTCACAGACGAACCGGATATTGTGTATTACGGGATTAAGGAATCTGTAGAGGAGACTTTAGAAAAATCTAATATTCATCAAGCAACTATTACACTAATATGTCCAATGCCGTATAAGTTAGGGAATGAGAAAACGGTTGACTTTGAAAATGACGGTCGAGGGTTAATAGCCAACATTCAAAATAAAGGCAGTGCGGAGTCAGAACCTATCATCGAAATTGAAGTTGAAAACCCTTCTACATTTTTAGATGTTTGGAATAAGAGCGTATATCTTCCAAACAAAGAAGATTATTTTCGGATTGGTTACCCGTTACAAGTAAACCAACTTCCAGTAGAGTGGAAACAACGTGTAATGTGGGATGAAATGTCTACTACAGTTGGATGGACAAGTGTATCACAGTTTGAAAACACTAAAGGTGGAGGTACATTCAAATCTAATGGACATCAATTTTATGTAGAAGATTATGGTGATCAGAATTACAAAGGGAATCATGGAGCGATTGCTAAAAAAAGCATTCCTAGTGGACCATTACAAGATTTTATAATGGATGCTTATGTAAGGTTCAACTGCAGTAGTTATGTACAAATGGGACAAGTAGAAGTGGCCCTACTGGATGAGACTAGTAAACCTGTAGTTCGATTGTCGCTAAACGATGTATATTGGGAGGCTGAAGAAACTTTTGGTGTTGCTAAGATTGCCTATCCAGGGCATCCAGCTGAACAAATGATGATCCATACGCGCGGTATGTATCCTTGGACGTGGAATAATTTTTACGGAAAGTTATGTGTTTACCGTATTGGGGATGAATGGGAGTTTTATATTGCGAAATTTGCGTACGGTACTGAGATTGATGATGCTGGAGCAAAAGCTCGTTGGGTAGACAAAGATGGGATCTTGATGAATAAAATTGCACAGGTACAAATTTCTATCTGTCAATGGTGGAATAATAATCCGGCTGTACTTATGACAGTTGATGATATTAAGATTTGGAAAGTTAACCAAAATACAAATAATAATCCTCCATATATTGTTGGAAAAGGAGATAAAGTGCAAATCGATACAGCAAAAAGTCTAGTTAGTATTAATGGTTCAAGTGCAATTAATCTGAAGGAATTATTCAGTGATTATCCTAAAATTACTAAGGGTCAGAATAAACTTGAAATTATGCCAGCAAATATCGGAACAGCAAAAGTTAAATATAGGGAGCGATTTCGATGAGAACACCAAGCGGATTACTTCATGTTGTTGATTTCAAAACAGATCAAATTCTATCCGCTATTCAACCAAAGGACTACTGGGAAGATAAGCGTCATTGGGAAATCAAGAATAACATTGATATGCTAGAGTTCAAAATTTTTGACGGTACTCCGCATGCAATTACATTACAACAGCAGAACTTGGTTTTAAAGGAAGTACGTGATGGTCGAATTGTTCCGTATGTTATTAATAATGAAGTAGAAAAAGATTCAAAGGATAGATCATTAACTGTACACTCTTCTGGTGCCTGGGTTCAAATCGCCAAAGATGGGATTATTAAACCTCAACGTATAGAGAGCGAAACAGTTAATACGTTTATTGATATCGCTCTTGCCGATTCAAAATGGCAACGTGGAATAACGGATTATTCTTCGTTCCACACGATGACGATCGATGAATTCATCGATCCCCTTACTTTTTTAAAGAAAATTGCAGCTTTGTTTGAATTGGAAATCCAATATCGAGTTGAAGTATCTGGTTCTCAAATTACTGGATGGTACGTCGATATGATAAATAAACGAGGGAGAGAAACAGGGAAGGAAGTAACCCTGGGAAAAGACTTAGTAGGCGTTAGACGCATTGAGCATTCCAGGGATATTTGTACCGCCTTAGTCGGATTTGTACGAGGTGAAGGTGAAGAACTTATCACGGTTGAGAGCATCAATAACGGACTTGTTTATATTACAGATAGTGATGCCTTTCAACGTTGGAATGCACATGGTAAACATAAATTTGGTTTTTACACTCCAGAAACAGAAGAACAAAATATGACACCAAAACGATTAATGACTTTGATGAAGACGGAATTAAAGAAGCGTGTCAATACTTCAGTTTCGTATGAAGTAGAGGCACAATCAATCGGTCGCATTTTCGGACTAGCACATGAACTAATCAATGAAGGCGATACAATCCGAATCAAAGATACAGGCTTCACACCTAAGTTATACCTTGAAGCAAGGGCAATCGCTGGTGATGAATCATATACGGATCCTTCGCAAGATAAATATGTATTTGGAGACTATCGAGAGATTATAGATTCGAACGAGGAATTACGAAAATTATATAACAAAATGCGTGCTTGGTTAGAGGGGAAGGCTAACAAGGAACTGTTAGAACAACTAGAAAAGTTGGCCGAAGAAGCAAAGAAAGAATCGGGAAAAGCTGTAAAGGAATCGCAAGAGGCTAAAGATATATCAGAGCAACTAAAAAAAAATATTGAAAATAATATGGTTAATATTATAGAAGGTAAAGAACCACCAACTACTGATCTTAAGCCAAACAAAACGCTATGGCGTGATATTAGTAATGGAAAGCCTGGTATTTTAAAAATATGGACAGGTACAGCTTGGGAATCGGTTGTTCCGGATACAGGACCATTACAAAAAGATATAAAGAATGCACAAACAGAAATTGATACTTTAAAAGAGACAATTGAAGATATACCTGATAAGACTTGGTTAAATCAGCAACTTGAAGGAAAGGCCAACAAAGAAGGTGTTTATACAAAAGATTGGGTAAACGAAAACCTTATTGGAAAGCAAGTGTACGAAACAAACCGTAAAGGTGATATAAAAGTATTAAATGAAACAAAAACGACTGCTGAACGCACAGCTGAAGAAATTAAAAATAAAGCAGAGAAAACGGAGATAACAACTCTAAACGATAATCTTAAACTAGTAAGTCAAACTGCTAATACTGCTAAACAGACAGCTGAATCTAACACTAACACCATTACAGAATTAAAAACTACTGTAAATAATATTTCTGTAGGTTCAATCAATTTAGCTAGCGGTTCAGAAACAGGGTTAAATAAACAGAACATGACTGGATCCTGGTCAGACAGTAAACAAATGATTTTATCGGATAAGGTCAACTATAGGAATAAAATTTTTACTATCTCATTTTTGTTTACTGGTAAAATGACAAAATTCAATACAAATGCTTGGTTTGGCGTAGAAACAGCGATAACGTATGCAGATGGAGAGCAAGAATGGCAATCTGTACGTGCTGAATCGCAAATAAAGATTAATGTAAATTATAAAGACGAACCACTATCAGTTACATTTAGAACAAAAGATAAAGATGTAACTCAAGTTAAATTCTATTACTCTGGGCGCAATATTGATGGGGATTTAAACTCACACCATGCAAAATTTGAAGAAGGTAACATACGAACTACATGGCAACTATCTAACGATGAAGTTACTTCTAAAGCAGATTTTACCCAAACAACTAATGAAATTCAACAAACAGTAAATACGAACTCAAAAACAATCTCGAAAGTACAACAAGATCAAGGTACAATGCAAACAACTCTAAATGAAGTGAAGCAGACCACAAATTCGAATTCTCTTAATATTAAAACGCTAACAGAAACACAAACAAATCAAGGAAAGCTCATTCAAGAAAACAAGAATGAAATTACGCAAACAAAAGACTCATTAAGTTCAAAGATTTCGGAACAGCAAATGAAAGCTTATATAGGGGCACTTGGTAGTATAAATCAATTCTTCAATACAGAGTTTAAGAAAAAAACAGTTGATGCTAATGGCAATATAACAAATGAGGTTGCTAGTACCGATAAGTGGACAGTAGCAGGAGTTGTATCAGGTGCTACAGTAACACCAGTAACAGACAGACGTCATGACGGTTATAACTCGGTCAGAATTGCAAATGCGGGGGCTACAGCAAATAGCTGGACTGGTATTGCTCAAAGTATTGGAGCCTCACAAAATAGCGGTGACTACGTATTGTCTGCATGGGTCTATGTAGTAGATAAAAACTTATTAGACCAAGGAGCGTGCGTTAAGCTTCAATTCTTTAATGGTTCAACCGCATTAGGTTATGAGCAAACTGAAATAAAAGAGTTATTAATTAATGGCTCCTGGATACTAGTTAGTGTAACCATTAAAGCTCCTGACGTTCCTGTAACTCGTTTGCAAGGAGATATATGGGTACGCCGTAATGGCACAATGTGGGTATCTCAACCGCAGCTACAGCAAGGAAAAGAACCATCTGTATACATGCCAAACCCAAAAGACGTTACCAACTATAAAGAATTGGTTGACTTAGTTGCGGATAAGGTTGCTAAAAGTGACTTTGATACAGTAACTACAAATATGCAGACAGAAATCCGGCAGAATACCGAGGAAATAGGTTTTCGTGCTAAAGCGACTGAAGTGTACTCAAAGACGGATGCGGACAAAAAATTTGCTTATGTTTTAGAAATGGAAGCGGCTTTTAGTTTAACAAATCAAAATATTAATTCTAGGGTTAAAAAAGGCGATGTTATATCCCAGATTAATCAATCAGCTGAGGAAATTCTAATTCAGGGGTCCAGAATTAATCTTATAGGATATGTAACAGCTGAGCATATCAAAGGGAAAGTTTTAGAAGGAGTAACACTTAAAACGAGTGGAAACAGATTTGTTGAAATAAATAAGCAAGACATGAAGATTTTCGATGCAGATAAGCCACGTGGCTATATAGGATTTATGGAAACAAATGATGGAAGTATTCAACCTTCACTCGTCCTTGGTTCTGACAATATTAAATACAGGGGTACAGGATCGTTTTATATTTATCAAGTCATGCCGCGAATTAATGGAGTCGATCAACCTTCTAAAGCATATGCAAAATTTGGGATTTCTAAAGGAGAAAATGCAGAAGGAACTAATATTTGGTCAAACTATATTCAAATGCATAATGACGGTGGACATCTGAGCGTATATTCAGATGGACAATTTCGTTTTCAAAACTTGAATAATATTATTTTTGAATCTGAAGGATGGGCTCCAGGATATGGTTACTTCTCTGTAACTACAACTGAGCCGCATATTTTTACAAATAACTCGGGGCAGTTTACTTTCAAAAGAAAAGGCAGTGACTATAAAATACATTTCGTAAACGGCGCCACCGATCATGATTTAATCATGGGTAATGCAATGATAAGGTCAAGTTTTGTACAAGGTTATAACAATGGCTTGCAGATTAAAGATATGATGGGTCAGGGATGGAAAGATATAGAATTAAGAACATTACGAGCGCAAGAGAATATTAGTGCTACTGGTCAAATGTGGGCGAAAGCATTTAACCCTACGTCAGCTAGAAACATGAAAGAGAATATAAAAGATATTCCTTTCAATGCTCTTGATAAAATCATGAGTTTAGCTATCAAACAGTACAATTTCAGAGACGACATGTATGATCTGTATCAAATGCGTGTGAACAAATCAGAGGAACAAACAGAACCATATACAACGAAAGATATCGAAACTTATTTCGGTATGATTGCTGACGATACGGACGATGTATTTACAGATAAAGAGAAACGGGCAATTAATTTATATAATACCGTTTCTCTTTTTATTGCAGCTTTCCAACAGCTGTATTATGAATTCATATTGTTAAAGGAGCAGGTTAAGCAGAATACCGAAGAGTTAAATGTAGTTAAAGAAGAAAATAAACAATTAAACAAGAAGGTTACTACATTAACAGATCAAGTTACGATACTTACAAGTAATGTGTCCACATTAACAGATTTATTTCAAAAATTTATAAGCGAGAAACCAGAGCAGCCATAAGCTGGTCTTTTTTTATTTTGCACAAAGTACGGCCTTGATAAAAAATGACTTTCATATATTCACAGTGAGAAGGGTTGTCTCATAGTATATAAAGATTGCTTTATGTAGATTCTAGAGGGATGTGAATATATGGAAGATGTTTATGCAAAGATTGATAGACTTAAATCAGAACAGAAAGAAATTATGCGTGATATTCGTAATATAGAAACTCGTACAACCATTAATGAAAAAGACATTTCAACAATTAATAAACAATTAGAAAAAATTAGCACAAATACAACTTGGATCTTAAGAATTGTGATTAGTGCAATAGTGATGGCAGTTCTAGGGTTAATATTAAAAGGCGGTATTTAGACTGTTTGTTTAAATGCACTTATGAAAGAGGGACAAGAGTCTCTCTTTTTATTTTGGAATGAGGTGGTCACAATGGAAGGGTTACAAGATGTAAGAAACGATGTTCAAGAAATCAAGCAAGAGATCAAGGATATTCGTTTAGAGATTAAAGGGTTAGAAATCCGAACAACGGGTAACGAAAAGGACATAATCAATATCAATAAGCAATTAGATAAGATTAGCGCTAATACAACTTGGATCTTGCGACTTATTGTAGGTGGAATTATAGGTGCGGCACTCACTTTCTTAATGAAAGGAGGTGGTATGTAATGTTTGAAATTACTGTAATGATTGGAATTGTAGTTGGTCTTTCACAGATTGGAAAAACAATTGGATTACAAACAAAATATGTTCCGTTATTAAATTTAACGCTTGGCCTTGTGCTAGGCGTATTATTTTTGGGCGGAGATATCAAAACAAATGTATTTCAAGGAATCATTATCGGACTGTCAGCAAGTGGATTATTTGACCACACAAAAATTATGAAAAAGGATGTTGATGCAAAATGAAAAAGACAATGAAACATATTACTTCGTTCCTTATGATTCTAGTACTTGCTGGTTCTTTTGCTACAAGTGCTCTTGCTGATAGAACGCTTATTATTCCTGATTTACCGAAACAACCATACCGTTATGGCATAGGTGCTTATGAGGGCGTTGTAGCGCATTCTACAGCAACTCCAGAAGCTCCAGCTATTAACATTCAAAAATATGAGTCTCGAACATGGAGAAATGCATTTGTTCATTATGCAGTCGATTGGGACGAAACAATCCAAATTGCTGACACAAAATACATTGCTTATGGTGGCGGTCCTGCTGCTAATAAACGATTTGTACATGTAGAGTTATGCGAAACAGCGGACTATACAAAATTCAAACGCAGCTATGACAAATATGTTAAGTTACTAGCTAAAATCTTACGTGACCGTGGGTTATCTGTAGAAAAAGGATTATGGACACATAGCGATGTAACTCATTACCTTGGCGGTACGGATCATGAAGATCCAATTGATTACTTAAAGTCTCATGGCGTTTCAGAAGCTCAATTTAGAGCAGACGTACAACGAGCATACAATAATTCTAGTGTGGATGTTTCTGTCCCTAAAAAGCCATCTAAACCAGCAGAAGTACCCACAGCAGTAACAGACGGTATCGCCTATATTGAAGGTTACAATGTTAATTTACGTAAAGGACCAGGTACAAGCTATTCTAAGATTCGTCAGTTAAACAAACCAGAATCGTATATTGTATGGGCTGAAAAGGATGGCTGGTTAAATCTTGGTGGAGATCAGTGGATTAAGAATGATTCATCTTATGTGAAGTTTAATAAGAAAAGCACAGTAGATTCTTCTATTGTTGGAAAGCGCGTTGTTTCAAAAGTTAACAATCTACGTTTCTATAACGCTCCATCTTGGCAGGATAGAGATGTTGCTGGCTCTGTAGATGCAGGATTAGGATTTACAATTGATGCGAAAGTAAATGTAAATGGTTCACCGCAATATAAAGTATACAATAGCAAAGGAAGAACATACTATGTAACAGCAAATGAAGCCTATGTATATGTGAAATAATGAAAAGATTCACCAATTTTTGAGAGGTGAACTTTAGTTTTTAACTTATTTTAGAATTAATGTTACTCCACACACATTGAATTTATAAAGAAAAAAGGATTATCATTTGTATTAGCTTATTTCCAGATTTGATATAAAAGTTAAATGAAAAATGAGACCTTTAATCGTAAAGTGTCTCATTTTTACACATTATATTTTTTAAGTTTACTTAATAACAATTATCGCCATTATGAATGGAACAATTGAATTGTAAATCATAACAGTTTAAATCAATCGTAATACATTGTTCAGCATTGAAATTAGCAAACGAATCAATTTGATAACCAAGTATAGCACAAGTACCCTTAATACAAATAATTCTAAATTTAGTTGGTTTATCTTTAAAGAAACAGTTAAGGGAAAGTGGTTTACCAGTTTTCTTATTAATTATTATAACATTATAGAATTTAGATAAATGAGGATTGAACTTAGTGGTGCTAGTACTGGTCGTACTGGTCGTGCTGGTGGTGCTGGT
>NZ_BOQD01000151.1 GCF_018332515.1 Bacillus hominis
TTATAGGTACGTTTTTATGTGGTCATTATTATAAACTCCTTGTGCCCCATAGGTTATTCGTATTTTGACCACCACCTACTGGTCAAAATGATTTATTAACTCCTTCTAAAACCCCTATTTTTAACTCACTTTTAAGTACAAATACACATATACTATTATTGGACTGGGCATCCTGTATTTCGTTGAGATGCTCCGCATATACTATTATGGGTGCATCCTGCATTTTGTTAGGAAACTCTTTACTGGTAACGCATATACTGTTACTGGGTGGAGTCCTGCATTAACACTGAGACATTTTTTACTAGGAGGGACTTTTATGTTTGAAGAAAAAGAAAATGAAGAACAAGACGAGATAGAAGAACTTAAAACAATTCCTATTGCAGACTATGTAAAAATGAGACGTGAACAACGAAAACAAGAACAAGCAGAGTTCGAAGCAAAACTAAAAGTCCTCCAAGAAAAAACAGATAGACTCAAACGAGAATTAGGCTACAAAGATCGAAATCAAAAAACCTCCGAATGAAACTCTTCGAAGGCGCTTTGATTCTTTTTTATGTTATTACACATCAATCCCATATATTAGGACGTTCTATCCCCATATTTCGCATATAATCTAATAGTTGTCCAGTATGTACCGCCTCATGATAAGCTATTCGCATTAAAAAATCTCCTAGCGGTCGAATATAACCTGTAACCCCTTTACCACTTAAATCGGATCGATCTATTAGAATGTTTACTAAATCATCCTTCGTTAGAGATTGGATAAAGTTTAAGAATGTTTCTCGATAAGATAACGAAAATTCGATTTCCGCTTCAAGATTTGTAAACTCTCTTAAAGAATATGATTCATCAAGATTTTGTGAATTTCCATGATTTTGGATGATTTGATAATAATAATACTCTGATTCCAAAACATGTCTAATCATTTCTGCACATGTAAAGGCTTCATCATCTGGCTTCCAGTTTAACATGTGTTCAGGAATAGCTTTCCATACTTTAATACTTCTACGTCTCGTTTCTTCTAAATTCAAAAGAATTAATTCGACCTCATTCACAAAATTACCCCCCTTTGTTCTTATAGATTAATAATAACAAATATACAGAAAATTACAAGAATACACGTTCGTTAATTAACTTAAAAACTATTTTCGAAACTTACTTGCAAAGGAAGACTTTACTGGCTTCTTATCAATCGGAAGAACCTTCGGCCCTTCTTGTACCTCTTCCTTCTCTTTAAAACCCTCTAGGAAAGCCATAGGCTCCTTAAACGCCGTTTTCATGGCATAGTCCACATTTTTATCCACTTCTTCGTTAGAATGCCCCATTAACGTTCTATACAGCCTATATACCACACCTTGTAGTTTTTCTATGCTTATATTTGCCTTTTTTAGATCATCTTTCACCTTATCGTGGCTTTCTTGCAGGTTGGATAAGTCTTTCTGTAATTCTTTTTCTCTATCTAGTGACTCACGAAACTGTTTTTCCATGAAAAGTAAATGCTTTAATAGGTCGTCTTTGTCTTTATATCTTTTATCGACCAAATCAACTACATTGGGTACTTTTACTTCTTTTCCCTTGGAAACAGTTACAGCTTCACTGAATACTTCATTTGCTTTGTCTACTTCAATTCGACCCATTCGATTTTCTTTTCTCCAAAAGGCAATAGAGGTTGAGTTTAATATGATTCCTTTCTCGAACAATTCATTCGCATAGCGGTAAATATCTGTATAACCAATTCTCCCCATAGGCTGTACATTCTCTCTAAACATCAAGATTACTTTTCTCACTTCTTCAACAGAAAACTTTGGTTTACGCCCCACTGTTTTAGTCATGTAACATTCTCCCTCCATCCATATCTTCTAACTTAGAACCTAGTAATGCCATTTTGTATATATCGCCCTGTATAGCGTTTGCTTTTGTTTTTATCTTTGTTAACAACTCTGGATTTCTTCTTGATAATTCGTCTTGTAGAAATTGTTTATTTAGGTTTTGTAAGGCTGTTGTCATTTCACTTACGTTATTTCTCATTTCAAGTATTTCTTTTTGAATTGTTTCTTTCTTTTCCAAATACTCTTCGGGTGAAATTCCCCAGTACGAACAGAAATAACAACGTTTCGATTCACATTTTTGTTCTTGATCCTTGCAAAATCCTATTTTCATTTTTTGTTTATACGTTCCTTCGCTTTCATACACTTTCATTTTTACTTCATCGGGGGTAATTCCCACTGATTTAGTTGAGAGACTAGTATTTTTCACTTTTTTCATTAGCTTAAATACTTCGCAATCTACCCAGTACTCTTTATGATTACTGTAATGTAATTGCGTTTGAATTGTTTTATGTCCTCCTAATCGTGCAACCTCAACAGGACTATATCCTTGCATCATCAAAGACATGAATGCGATGTGCCTAGTATCATTCGGTCGAAGGTGATATTCTTGTTCTACTTTAAAATCATATACTTGTTCTATCGTTCTATAAAATCTAGGAATTAATGTTTCCAAATTTCTTCTGTTAAATTGTTTTGTATTCTTTTGAATGTACCCACGAACACTGTCTTTCACACTCATAATCGAAAGATATGAGATTAAAGTATCTGTTTTACCATACTGATTCGTTAAATCAATATAATGACCAATCATTTTATACATTTCTTCGTCTATTGCTACTTTATCCATAATTTGTACTCTCTTTGAATTCTGCTTAGTTCTCGGCAAGTGTAAATAATATTTATCTTTATCTACACTTAAGCAATCTCGTTCTATCAAACAAAACTCCGAAGCACGCATTGGAATAATTGTTGTTAATCTCCACCATATTGCAAGTGGATACACCATGAGTAATTCTTTATCGAAGTTTTCCTTATCCACAAAGCTTTCCAACAATGTTTCAAAATGCTTTTCTAGATAATAAGAAAACGATAGTACATACTGTGAAGGTGGCAATTCTCTTATATTACTTTGATGTTGGGGTATTTTATTTTTTAGTTCTACAAGAACAGGAAGATAATCATCGCCAATCTCTAGATCAGCATAATCAAAGAAATTACACAATGAATTAATCATTTCTCGTTTATAATTATGACTTAGTTCCCCATATTCAATATAATCAACTAAAGCTTTTATTTCGGTTTTTTTGAAGCCTTTAGTCACTTCGAATCCCTTATTTAAATGAATTAGACAATGAACCGCTATTTCTTTGTATTGATCAATAAGATTGACAATCCAACATTTAACGATTTCTTTAAACTCTTTTGGCAATTTACGATTAAAATGCGAGTAATCAAACTTACTGAAGTCATAACCGTTATAATTTTCAACATATAAAACTTTATTAACTTCCCAGTAATCCTCTTCAAATTCACCCCGAAGCCAACGATTTTCTTCTACAAGTTTTTGTACAATCCCCTTAGCTTCAATAACACTCTGTTTTATATCGAATCCTTCATCAGAGAAAACATCTATATCAAGTTCTATTTCTTTTACTGTATCCGTTACGGACATACTAGTTCCCCCTAAACTACGATAAATAAATTGGATTGTATGTTAGGTACGCTTCAAAATCTTCACCCGTTTTTGTTTGTACTTCCCCAATCAAATCTACTAATTCGTTATATTCTTCTTTTCCTCTTTCGAAGAAATGAAATACTTCCTCTTCCCCAAACTTTTGCATCGCACGTTCTACATGGTCTAAATCTTTATATAACACGTTCATAAGACGAGTTTTTTCACCGTCAAAGGTATTTGGGTCAAAATCTTTAACAAACTCAAAAATGGACGTTTTAAAACCTTCTACGAGAGAAGAAACTGCATAAAAGTTTGGAATAGCGAATGGACAGTCTTTACAAGAATCTAAATGTGGCTTTTGACAATTTGGAGAAACAAGGCATTGGAAATTCTCTTCATTGCTCGGTAGAGAATTAACTTGCAAATCAAACATTAAATCTGTAACTTCATCCAATCCCATATTGAAAATTTGATCAGCCACTTTTTGTCTCTCCGCTAACGTTTTATTAATAAATCCAGATGTTGCTTCGAGTTTATGAATCCCACCAAATGTTGCACTTAAAGCTAATATTTCTTGGGTTCTTTGATTTCTATCTTCTGTATCCCCAAGCAAAATATCAGCCATTAGATCAGGGATATAACCAAAGTTTTTTCTATTAAACAAACCCTCACTTAATTCATCCAATTCATCTTGTGGAATTACAAGATAAATGTTGGTAGTTTCGAAATTTTCATGTGCTCGTAGTCGTTGAGCCATTTCTAAAGCTGCACTACCTTTCCCTTTCTTCACTAGAACCATATATATCAACACTAATACTGTACGATTCATTTGTCGGCTTTGAAATTGAAATCCGTCTATTTCAAAATTTTCGAAGAAAGCATTATGAGCTTTTTTACCAAAACTACTATCATCTTGTGTGCCAAAATCTATGATTCTCGTTTCATTAGAATTTGAGCTAATTACAAGGCTTGTCCGCTTTTTAGCAATGATTGAACAAATAATAATTGCAGTCGCAAGTGAAACAGCTAAATCATCTGGACAATTGAAACGATTAGTTGCTCCAGTTTTGTTTACTGTCAAATCTTTTCGTTTAATTTGATTGATAACTGCATTCGCTTCTTCCTTTGTTAAATCTCTTGATTTTAATATTTCTAGAGAATTAATTCCAATCGATTCGAAATCAACCATCGCAATATCCATTACATCTCCGTGTCTCCAGGCATTACCTAAGTGAATCAACACATAGAGCCAAGCAGAACCGTAATAGAATATTTCTTTTTTATCCTTATCTGCGATTATCTTCTCCGCATCTAAAATAGCTTTATGTTTATGTTCCTCTTTTTGGACATAATCATATACTTTTATGTACTCTTCATACTCATATACTTCTTTTGGTTTTTCTTCTACCTCATACTGATAAGGATTAGTAATTCTGTTTATATCAAATGTTTTTTTTCGTGCTTCTTTTTTATTTAAATATATAGTCACTCTCGAATGAAATTCTCTTAAAAAAGCGTATAAAAAACCTTGCTTTTTCACGCCTATTGAAGGATTGAACAATTTGAGATTGATTTCATTTGAAGTCAACGAATACAATTCTTTTTCTATTGTCAAGTCCGATAAATATTCCGTACAATCAACGTAATCTCTCAATAAATTCCTTATACCTCTCTCATTTCTTTCAGACAACACGAACTTCTCTTTGCAGTATGAATACCATTCTTGCTCTGTATATCGACTATTTTTTGAAAAAGAAATTTCTTTTAAAATCAGCCATTCTTCAAATGCTTCTACTGGTGTTTTTTCCGAAAGTATTCTTTTTATTTTGTCTTGCATATCAATTTTATCTTTGTATTCTTGTACTTCTTCCAAGCGAAATACAAATTCTGCTGATGTCCCAAAAGCATATCGTATAATAGCATTTGTTTTTATTGGTGTAAAAACAGCCGTAGGTTGTCGAATATCTACACCGCAAATATTATTGATTTCACTTGCAAGACAATACTTTTCCTTACTTTCCTTCACATTTTCAGTAATGCCTTTAATAGCTTTCTTTGAGTAATACACCTTCTTAGAACTCAATTTAACTGGTTTTATACCCTCTTCTTTAGCAATTGATAGAAGTGTATGTTTTTTTATCCCAAGAATATTGTATATTTCCTCTAATGTATAATAGTCATCTAGATTCGTATTAAACATCTCAAAATATTTAACGTCCTCTATACGATAAAACCACATCATCTTAGTAAAACGTATTCTTTTGAGGTCGTTCTGTCTATCTACAATGTCAAATTGCAAATGACTTATGTTATATTTTTCCGCCAATTCATCGTTTTTTATATGAGTATCAAAAAAGTGAAGTAGTTGCTCCTTATCCACATATAAAAAAGCTTTATTGAAGCCATTTTCGTAATATCTATAATCAATTTTTTCAACATCACAAAGAGCAATAATTTCACCTATTCTCTTTCGACCCGCAACACTATTTCCTGTAACCGTTTCTTTGATACCAAAACTATATACAGCTTCTTTTTCAGTTAGATATTTCTCTTCCATTTCTTCTATTTTTGTCATCAAATTATCTAATTCATTTACGTTAAAAAATGTTGACGGTTTCCCATTACTTCCTCGCCCTTCTTTTGTACTAAGGTGTCCTTCTTTAAGCCAATGTTTAAAACCGCCCATATGCTTTGAAATTTTCCCATATTTTCCGCATTTAATGACTTCTGATTTCGTAATCCACTCTTGTTTCACCAATTCCCCCGCCTTACACCTTTATAATTTTTTCTTCCATTTCTTCACATGGTCATAATCGATAACTCCTAATTTTTCTGTGGGGTAATCTTTAAATTCGTTTACAGCCTGTTGTATTTGTTCTGTTGTCAGTGTTTGGTCAATGTATTCCATAGCCGAAGTTAAGCTTCTATCTCCACGAGCGATTGCTAACTGCGTTGGAGTGAACCCCATATCGATTAACATGTTCGTAAAGACTCCTCGACCGACATGTGTTGACCAAAATGTTCCTGACAAAAGTTCATAATCCTTATGTCCCATTAACGAATCAAGGAATGCCTTTTTCACTTTCTGAAAACGTCGATCGTACACTTTCCCTGACATTGGTTCTCCGTCACCATTTAGGAATAAAGCACTATGATTCTTGCACTTTCCACTCTTAATCATGTAATCTAGTCTTTTATGATGTTTTCTATATACTTCCCAAACGAGGTCATTATCTAAAATCGTTTGTCGAACCATATCTGTTTGTAAGTAGTTGAGCCTCTTTGGATTCTCTGATTTCGTATCCTTTAGACGAGAAAAGAATTTGTTACGATTATCTTTGATTTGGACTTCCATTGATTCGCCTTCATTTACAATCAAATTCCCCCTCGAAACATTAACAACTTCCCCTCTTCTCAATCCTCCATAGAATTGAAAACATAGCCCTAGAGCGATTTCCTCTGCAATATCCATAGCTATTCGAATAAAGTGTGCTGTTAATTGATTTCGGTCTTCTCCAAAATCTTTCAACTTTGATACTTTTCTTTTACTAGTATTTCTCGAAGGGAATCTTGTTCCTAAACTTGGTTCTCTAAATACTGAACCATGAACAGTATCACCATTAAAATTCTTTTTCTCCTCTAAAGGAAAATCTTCGTCTATCCAATTCATTTTTTTCAAAAACACATAAAATGCCGAAAGGTATTTTTCATACTGTTCTACTGTTGCTTTTTGCAATCCCTCTAATGAGCAATGTGTTATATATTGACTACCATGTTTGCGTTCTAATCCATTGATCCCCTTATCTTTCATACCCACAAACTCTTCATGTCCTTCTTCAATCTTTTGTAAACAAAAATTCAAGAAACGACACACTACCCTTGCAGGTGCATCAGCACTATTTAACGACTTCCCATAAAACTCATACTGTCTTTTTATGAATTCTGATATAGGGTGTGGATATACAATTCCTGTACTTTCCTCCAACACACCTATCGTAATCACTTTTATATTTCTCATTTTTCCTCTAATCATTTCATTTACAGTAGTTTCTTTACTTACAAATTTATAATCCATTACTTCATTCACTTCCCCTCATTCATAAAAGAATTTCTCTCTATGTACTCTCTTTTATTTTTGTTTAATATGATTACTTTTACTACTTTCTTTTCTCTGAAATAGTACCTAAATCTATATTATTTTATTCCTCCTATTTTGTCCACTTTTTGATAAAAGTGGACAAAATATAAAACACCCTTTTATTCCTTTTATATCAATACTTACAATATCCTTTTTTATATACTTTCAGTATTATGACCACTATTGGGGGTATATGAAACAATTAAACATGTAACATTAGAACTTGGTGGTAAGTCACCAAACATCATTTTAGAAGACGCTGACTTAGAAGAAGCAATTAACGGTGCGTTCCAAGGTATTATGTATAATCACGGACAAAATTGTAGCGCAGGATCTCGAGTCTTCGTTCATCGAAAGTATTATGAAACAGTCGTAAATGAACTTGTGAAAATGGCAAATAACGTGAAGCTAGGGTCAGGTATGGAGGCGGAAACTGAAATGGGTCCACTCGTATCTAAAAAACAACAAGAGCGAGTGCTGAATTACATTGAACAAGGTAGAGCTGAAGGTGCTACTGTTGCAGCTGGTGGAGAACGTGCATTTGAAAAAGGTTATTTCGTCAAACCAACAGTATTCACAAATGTTACGGACGATATGACAATTGTTAAGGAAGAAATCTTTGGACCGGTTGTTGTTGTACTCCCATTCGATTCGACAGAAGAAGTAATTGAAAGAGCAAATCGCTCTTCATATGGGCTTGCAGCAGGCGTATGGACACAAAATATTAAAACTGGACATCAAGTTGCCAATAAATTAAAAGCAGGAACAGTGTGGATTAATGATTATAACTTAGAAAATGCAGCTGCACCATTTGGTGGTTATAAGCAATCTGGTATTGGACGTGAGTTAGGTTCATATGCACTTGATAATTATACAGAAGTGAAGAGTGTTTGGGTCAATATTAAGTGAAACTCTAATGAGTGTGGAGTCTATTAATCTCCGCCGAATAGTAGTTGAATCAATCAGGCATTTACGGGCAGGTGATATTCCGTCATACTGACCACAAATAGCGGGATAAAAGAATGATGAAATATAGTAAGGGATGCGGACAACTGGAAGGCATGATAATGGTTGTCCGTTTTCTTATATATAAAAATGCTTTTTTAAAAGAATGATAAGGGGGATTTGGATGGAGCAATTAGTAGAATGGTTAGTAGGTCAAGTGTGGAGTATTGGGTTAGTTGTGTTTGCATTAGGAGCAGGAGTGTATTTCACCATTGCGACTCGTTTTTTACAAATTCGTTATTTTAAAGAGATGATTAAATTACTTTTTGAAGGGAAAAGTTCAGAGAATGGAATATCATCCTTCCAAGCATTTTGTTTAGCCTTATCGGGAAGGGTTGGAATAGGTAATATCGCCGGGGTAGCAACAGCAATTGCTTTTGGCGGGCCTGGAGCTGTATTTTGGATGTGGGTAATGGCACTTTTAGGAGCAGCTAGTGCGTTCGTTGAATCAACATTATCTCAAGTGTATAAAAGTAAGGTAGGGAATGAATATCGCGGAGGTACACCATATTTTATTGAAAAAGGCTTAAAAATGAAATGGTTTGCAGTCATTGTCGCAGTGGTTGTGACACTTTCATATGGCGTATTATTACCAGGTATTCAATCAAGTAGTATCGCTGTTGGATTTGAAAACTCTAATGGCATTAGCAAATATATAACTGGAATACTATTAGTTGTGCTACTAGCGGCAATTATATTTGGGGGTGTAAAAAGAATTGCTGGTGTGTCTCAAATGTTAGTACCTTTTATGGCAATTGGATATGTAATTGTTACATGTATCGTATTAATTGCGAATGTAACAGAAATTCCAAGTATGTTTGCTTTAATTTTCTCTAGTGCTTTTGGTGTAAATGAAATGTTTGGTGGAATTGTTGGGGCAGCAATTGCGTGGGGAGTAAAACGAGCTGTATTTTCAAACGTTGCTGGTGTTGGAGAAGCGACATATAGTTCGGCTGCTGCTGAAGTATCACATCCTGCAAAACAAGGGTTAGTTCAAGCGTTTTCTGTATATATCGATACAATTGTAGTATGTACAGCGACAGCTCTTATGATATTAATAACGGGTATGTATAATGTTATACCTGAAGGGAAAAGTGCTATTGTACAAAATATAGGAAATGTGGAAGCTGGGCCACTTTATACACAACAAGCAGTTGAAACTGTTATGCCAGGATTTGGTCCAATATTTATTTCAATCGCAATCTTCTTCTTCGCATTTACGACTTTGCTTGCTTATTATTATATCGCAGAAACGACACTTACTTATCTAGATCGTGGGCTGAAGTATAACTGGTTAAAACCAGTTTTAAAAATTGGTTTTTTAATTATGGTTTATATCGGTAGTGTAGAATCAGCTTCACTTTTATGGAATCTTGGAGATTTAGGAATCGGTAGTATGGCATGGTTAAACCTTATTGCGATTCTGTTATTAAGTAAAACTGCATTAAAAGTGTTAAAAGATTATGAAATGCAGAAAAAAGAAGGGAAAGATCCTGTTTTTGATCCTAAAAAAGTAGGAATTGAAGGTTTAACAATTTGGGAAGAGCAGAGTAAAGAGGTTGAAAGGAAAAGTTCTAAAGAAAAAGTATCGGTGGATGATAGTGTTAAATTTTAAACATGCAAATTTTTAAAATTAAAAAACTGAAAATTCAATCTTCTTTACTGAGGGTGAATTTAATTCAAGATATTTTAATAAATAAGTTGTGGAAATTGTAGTAAATCTACATTTTTGTAAAGTTGAGAGATTATAATTATTTGAGTTATCTCCTTAAAATTTCATTTTAAGGAGATTTTTTATTAATCTTTTCGAAAGAGTTTCAATTGTTTCATATAGTCGATAGCTTTTGTTTTATTCTGCTGCTTAGAAACATATTGTGCCTCGTTTAAATCTCTATAATAGCTATTAACTACCTCTTCGGAAAGAGTGCCGTCAGAGATAGCTTTTTTAACCGCACAGTGTGGTTCATTTGTATGTGAACAATTAGAAAATTTACACTTACTAGATATATCCACTAAATCTTCATATCCAAAATTTAAGTTACCTTTATGTTTAATTAAGTCAAAACCCATTTTACTAATAAATAACCCCTCTACTTTCAAAATAGTTTGTAAAAATTTTACGTATATACTCGGTAGTTCTTAATCTGTAGCTATTAGTAAACGCCAGTTGTTACAGTGCATTAAGTTACCAGGTGGGTATTCAAATTCGCAATCAGAAATAAATATAAAGTTAAGCTTCTGACAAATCGCATTTGAAGCAGGGTTATGGACGGAAGGGAAAGCGTGAATATATTTATATTTGTTCTCTTTCATTGCTGTATCAATTGCTAGTTTAACTGCGAGAGTGGCTATTCCTTGCCCTTGAAATTGTGGTAGTACACTCCATCCAATTTCATAAACACTTTCAGCATTCCAAGTAGTTTTCCAATACCCAACAGAGCCAACCTCCACAAAATCGGGAGAATGAGTAATGCTAAACATTTGCCCGTTATCACCAAGTGTAAGATAGCGTTGGTGTCGTTTTGAAATTTCTTCTTTCGTTTCAGGTTCTCCTAAATGTTTCATCATTTCTGGGGTATTTATTTTATGAAGTAGATCAAGATTTTTATCATTCCAAACGTGAATTTGTATTTCGCGTTCTCCAATTTCTTCGAAAATATACACCATCTCCTTAAACTGCAATTTTTATTTTAATTCTTTTATTGATGGGCTATTTCCTTCATGAATAATTCCACCTTGCTTATTGAAGAAAGGTTACATCTTACTATTCAACATTTTTATAAATTGATTTCTCTACATCAGGGAGGAGTGTGTATATGCTCTTACCGATTAAAGACTCTAATTCCTTCTTAATTATATAGAATCCCTTCCAGTGCAAAGAGGTATGAGATGTTGTTCCATGACGTAAACCAACTGAAATCAATCTTTTTTCAAGAGTAGTAAAGCCTTCCGCATCAGCAAGTGCGTCACAAAGGGTAATGACCTTATTGTATAAGTCATACTCACTATGTTCATTCAATATTTCAACTAACCGACTTTCCATATAATCGGGAATAAGACTCCACTCTGCTGCGATATCTATATGCTCATTTTTGCAAGGAAATGAATGTGTCACACAAATAATCGCATTTCCTGTATACCCTAAATCATTCATATACATATAACCATCATAGGAATGAATAACAGATTTAGTAAAACCTTTATATCTTCCTATATCATGCAGGAGGGCAGCATTGTATGCTATGTCAGCATCTAGGTCGTACCCATTATTAATAAGTTCTACAACTATCTTTTCAGTTGCAAGGGCAACATTATTTGAATGTTCGAACCATGGACCTGGGTTTTGTTCATATGCCCACTGGAGTAATTCTCTTGCGTATGTCCTATCTAATATATATTTCATATAGTTATCCTTTCTCTAAAAAATCATATCTTAAATAATTTCATCTTAGAATTTCATTATTCCTTCTTTAAAAGTTGTTACAATGAAACAAAAGGGGGAAAAGTAATGCGAAATTTAGTAATTGAAGAAATTAAGCAACTAGAAAATGATATTGAAGAGCTTTCTAAACTTTTGAAAACGGTAGTAGATGATGGAGCATCAATTGGTTTTTTACCTCCACTTGAACAAAAAGAAGCAACAAATTATTGGCGAACTGTATTAGCACCAGAAGTGATATTGTATGTTGCTAAAATAAACAATGAAGTGGCAGGAAGTATTCAATTACATCTAGTTACAAAGCCTAACGGGATCCATAGAGCCGAAATTTGTAAGTTAATGACTCATCCAAACTTTAGACGTAACGGCATTGGACGTTCACTTATGCAAAAAGCAGAGGAACGAGCAAAACAAGAAAACAGGTCTCTTTTAGTATTAGATACTAGAGAAGGGGATCCTTCCAATAGATTGTACAAGTCATTAGATTATCAAGAATCTGGAAAAATACCAGGTTATGCAATTTCTCCGAATGGTGAGTTAGATGCAACGGTAATTTATTATAAAATGATTTAGTTTTTTATTTGAAAGGGGAAATGAATTCAAACGACATATTTGTTATTATGTCTGTGTGTTGATTTGTAAAAAATATGGATAAAACCCTATATAATAGTGTTTTTCTTTTGACCCTTTAACTTCATCTGGAATGTTCAAGTAAAGGGCCAGTTTGTAGAAGGTTTAACAGGTTTTTTAGAGTTATTATTTAAATAGGAATTTTGAAGTCTTTTGGTGAATATTAAATGCTAATCTAAAAGATGGAGGTTGCTGTGATGTTGAAACTGTTTCAATATAACTGGCAAGTTCGTGATGATTGGTTTACATTGTGCGAAGACATGTCGGATGAAGAACTGTTAAAGAAACGGGTCGGTGGATTAGGCAGTATCTTACATACACTATTTCATATTGTAGATGTGGAATATATGTGGATCCTAGGTTTGTGCGGTGAACCAGTGCCTGAAGAACCGTTATTTAAAGATTATTCCAGCTTGCAAAAAGTGAAAAATCTTTCCGACCAATACCACGAGAAAGTAAAGCCATTTGTGACATCTTGGACAAATGAAATGGATTCTCGAAAACTTTCAGAAACTGATTTCAATGAAGAACCGATTAGCTCAAGAGACGCACCAATCAGGCGCCGAGTCATTGAATGTACACACGGAGAAATAATACGTCATGTCATTGTCCACGAAATCCACCATACTGGCCAGTTATCTATATGGGCACGTGAAATAGGAAAGGAGCCTGTTTCCGCAAATTTGAGAGGAAGAGGGCTATTCGATAATTAGACTGCTTTTGCCAATTTTGCATTTAACAACGTAGTACAAGTACCATCTTTATTTTAATGAAAAGATAACCTTTGACCAACTAAATCATTTTAGATGGTCTTTTTTGTGAAAACGATGAAAAATATAGAAAAAACTGCAATTATTTATAAAAAAATGTGTCTAAAATATTGTCATATTTGCTTCTTTAAGATATCCTTTTCATGAAGAGGTGGAAAACATGGAAAAAGTACTAGTTTTCGGGCATAAAAACCCAGATACAGATGCAATTTGTTCTGCGATTGCTTATGCAGAATTGAAAAAAGAATTAGGAATGAATGCTGAGCCTGTACGTTTAGGCGAAATCAGCGGTGAAACTCAATTTGCGTTAGACTATTTTAAAGTAGAAGGACCGCGTTTTGTTGAGACAGTAGCAAGCGAAGTGGACAACGTTATTTTAGTTGACCATAACGAGCGTCAACAAAGTGCTAACGATATCGAATCTGTTCGTGTGTTAGAAGTTATTGACCATCACCGTATTGCTAACTTTGAAACAAGCGATCCTATATACTACCGTTGTGAGCCAGTTGGTTGTACAGCTACAATCTTAAACAAAATGTACAAAGAAAATGGTGTTACAATTCGTAAAGAAGTTGCAGGTTTAATGTTATCTGCAATCATTTCAGATTCTTTACTATTCAAATCTCCAACTTGCACAGAGCAAGACGTAGCAGCAGCTCGTGAATTAGCGGAAATCGCTGGTGTAGATGCAGATAGCTACGGCTTAGAAATGTTAAAAGCTGGTGCTGACTTAAGCGGAAAAACAATGGAGCAATTAATCTCTCTTGATGCTAAAGAATTCCAAATGGGTAACGCGAAAGTTGAAATCGCACAAGTAAACGCTGTTGATACAAACGACGTTCTTGTACACCAAGCGGAACTTGAAAAAGTTATCTCTGCAGTAGTAGAAGAAAAAGGTTTAGACCTATTCTTATTCGTTGTAACTGATATCTTAACTAACGACTCTGTTGGTCTTGCGATCGGTAAAGCAGCAAATGTTGTTGAGAAAGCATACAACGTAACATTACAAAACAACACAGCTACTTTAAAAGGTGTTGTATCTCGTAAAAAACAAATCGTTCCTGTATTAACAGAAACATTCCAAGCTTAATATTATTGAGTATGGATAAACAGAAAGGACAAGTAGTCAGATTGGCTGCTTGTCCTTTTTTATTATAAAATTATAGATGAGCCTATTGAATGGAAATAAAAAAGGATAGCAATAGCTATCCTTCTTATCATTTATTCATAAGATCGTTTCTTACTTATATAAAATGTGATAATAGCAGCGATAATGAAAATAGGTATTGCGTACGCTTGCCCAACAAAGAATTTCCAACCTACAGTATTATAGCCGTCAGATGCTGGAATGATAATCGCGATGATACAAACAATAATATAAGCCAATAATGCTGGGAGTATATTTTTCATAGTTGTTCACCTCCTTTTCATACTACATTTATATATTGTACTATTGAATAGCGATTGGGAGGTTAAGTATGCTTGATTTTACGAAATCTTCACAAAACGACTAAAGGATGAGGTGTATGCATGCTGTATGAAAGTGACTTTAGTACGGTGTGTTTATGTAATAACATATATACTTAATCGACTGTTTTGAAATAAATTAAACTAAATATAGAAGATAATGTAATTTTATCTTTCAAGATTAGTATATAGTATTCTGTAAAAAAATGTACTGGAAAATTGATGTTTCATAAGAAAGATAGAAGCGAGGTAAGAAATAACGATGAAAAGGTTATGCATAATTCCATGCGGAAAGAAGAAAATTTGGGATAAGTACCCAGATTACGGAGAGGTAGAGGCAAAAGATGTATATATTAGTCCATTCGGAAAAGCATGTCAGGCGTATGCAGCTGAGTTTTTCGAGAATTGGGTTATATTATCAGCAAAGCATGGATTTTTACGACCAAATGATATTGTAAAGGAAAACTATAATCTTGCATTTGATTCAAAGAGTGATGAGATTATTAGTATAGAACAATTAAAACAACAGATGATTGATAAAAGCTTACTTCAGTTTGATGAAATAGTCTTACTTGCGGGGAAGAAGCATAAGAAAGTAGTGACAAAATTATATTCAGAAGAAGTCATTACATATCCATTAGAAGGATGTAAAGGGATTGGGTATATGTTGCAGCGGTTGAAGGGGGCTGTGGAAGGGCAGCAGGAAATATAGATGTGAATTAGTACTTGATTCAAATTACATCACATTTATACATTTAAAATAGACTATTAAACAAGCCTTTTTACGCTTTTAAACATAGAATATGATGAATTCTAATATTTATTAGGGGGAGTCATATTCATGTGTAATAATTGTGGTTGTAGACGTAGAGATTGTAATAGATTTTGGGATGATTTAATGTTTGGTAGATGTAGACGCAGAGATTTTGATGATTGTGGTTGTAGACGTAAACGTGACTGTGATTGTGATGATTGCCGTCGCAATCGTAAACGTGACGACGATGACAAATGCCGTAAGTGGTAATTTTCTTTGAAAGAGTACTTTGAAGTAAAGTACTCTTTTTTTGTATGAATCTTTTAAATCCCATTTTGAACGGATTTCTTTTCAATTCCCCATGAATCTTGTTTTATTATTTTTAGAGCTACATTCGTACCATTAGATTCTGTATAAAAGATATATCCGTGATTCGATTTTACGTAAGTTGAAGGCTCACCTATGCAATCTTGAGAACAAGATGTGTTAATAATTTCGATTAATGATAATTCACTCGGATCAGTTTTACTAGCATTTATTAGAGTATCAAGGTTCGTTTTACGAAAGCCTTGTAAGTTTACATCGAAATTCTTTTCTATTTCTCCAGTAACGTTAATATTCATTACTTCAACTGAATTTTTCTTTTCTAAAAGAAAACCATTTCCATAAAGGAATTTTGTATATCCAAGCCATGCGATTAAAAATAATATAAAAAACATACCAGCTGTTCTAAGTTTTCGAAGTCGTTTACTTACGATTGTTTCTGAATATTTCATTCAGCTTAATCCTCCAATGTTTTTTATTTTAAAGTATGCTTGGATACATATATTTAGAAGAGGATGAAAGCTAGCAATCAAGTAATTCAAAAAGAAAGCATCCGAAGTTAGATACTTTCTTTTTGGCAATTAGCACTATCTGTTAGTTACTTGTTTCATAAGAGGTCTTATTTCCTTAACAGGTGGTTTTTTATCATAGGCATCAACGTAAGAAAAGTAGTAATTTAAGTTTCTGAGAAGTCCTTTTCCTATTTTAGCGCTTAAGAAGGGGAATACTTGTCCAGTATAATCATCGAGAGATTTACAGTAGTATTTTTCATCTAAGTATATGCTGTATTTACATGTTAGTTCTACTAATGAGTTACCTTCAGCATCAAATACTTCTTTAGAATCAATAATGTCTATTAATGCGAATTTTTCATTCAGATAAACTTTCTTCTTTTTCTCGTGCTTATTTGTGAGGATAAATACGAGACCAATTGCGTTAATCAAACTATTTCCTCCTATAAAAAACGGATATTAATAAAATATATCGATATAAGCTAAATGTAAAGAGGAGAGGCGTAAAATGTGAACTAAATAGAAATAATAATAAGCCGATTTGAAGACAAATCGGCCATTATTATTGAAATACTTGCGGAAATTGTTTTACGATTGCATCTGTTATAGTATCAGCCATTTCTAATGCTTCTTTTTCAATTTTATCGTATAGTTTTACACTGGAATCATAATCTTTATTTAGGAAGGCGAGTGCTTCCGCTTTCGTTAACGCTAAATGCTCATAAAACATTTTTCTAAATTCCTCTTTTTCTATATATGGGTTGATACTGGTTAGAAACTCAACAATTTCATCACCATTAGCGTACCATTTCTTTTCTATAGCGGCTGCTGCGTTTTGATCGCCAGCTTTTGCGGCTTTAACAAGATCAGCTGCAATTACTAAGTGGTCTTTAATTAATGCACTATATTTTTTTACTGCATTTTCTCCGTAGAATGGTTCAAGTGAGAGCCCCATATGTGTTGCATTTTGTAGAAGACGTCCAACAGTAACGTTTATGTCTGGCAAGTTAAAGATGATGCCTATAATGGCTAATCGCGTCCAAGCGACGTGTTGTTCCCATAAAGAACGCATATATCCTTTTAAAAAGTTTTCGTTTTTACTAACTCGGTAATTCCGTACAAATGAATCGAAGTTTCCATTAGTGATATGATAAGGGTAGTAATACGATTGCCAATAAGTATACATAAATAGTTACACTCCTTTGAACATGTATATCTCACAATATGATAAACGTTATTTTTAAGTTACGTGTCCAAGAGTTTTTTTGAGAGTTGGAAAAGGTGAAAGTTGAAGGGGAATAAAAACATGATTACGATATATATGAATTAAGAGGATTTTAAAGTAATAGAGGTCCTGCAAGGGAAATTGCAGGACCTCAAAAGGGTATTGCCGAGATGTCGGACTCGACTACGTAATATTAGCATAAAATTCTTTCGAAACAACCTGGTAAATGCGACCAAATGAAAAGGATAATTTGTAATAAAGTTAAAGGGATCTGCTTCCCGCGGCAGACCCCTTTAACTAGATAATGTTGATGAGCAAAGACTCATCTAGAGTACCTTCATAATAACAAATGAAATTCACTTTGTGTATTGAGAAAAAATGAATTGCTTGTATGAATGTAGCGGATTTATATTTTGCTTTTTGGAATTATAATCATTTGTGGAGAGCGGGATAGGGTTCTAAAATGGAAAAAAGACTTTTCAACCAGGATACGATACATTGCAATATGTAAGTATAAAAAAGACCTGCTAATTTAAGCAGGTCAACATAAGGGGTTTATATAACAGATTATTATATAGGGTAACAACTGTATTGTAGTAAGTCTATAAGTTTTATGTTGAGAAAATTTGTTTGAATGATATATATTTGGCACATGTATTAACGTTTAAAAAGTTGAGAAAAGAAATTCATAAGCTTTCTATAAGAAAATAAGGGCTGATACCTATAAAAGGATTCATATTTCCACGCATCATTATTAGAGAATTGGAGTTGTTTATTTGACTCTTTATGCTTGATGGAACTTTTCATAATTTAACCTCCTCAAATTCATATGTATACGATTAGTAGTATTC